>CALMNV010000287.1 GCA_937873285.1 uncultured Intrasporangium sp.
GGCGAGCCCGCGACGCTCGCCGAGTTCGCCTCCCGCCTGACCGGGTCGGCCGACCTGTACCAGGAGGACGGTCGCCGGCCGTTGGCGTCCATCAACTTCGCCACTGCCCACGACGGCTTCACCCTGCAGGACCTGGTGTCCTACAACGACAAGCACAACGACGCCAACGGCGAGGGCGGCAACGACGGCGAGAGCCACAACCGCTCGTGGAACTGCGGCGCCGAGGGGCCGACGACGAACAAGAAGGTCAACGCCCTGCGCTCGCGGCAGCAGCGCAACCTGCTGACCACGCTGCTGCTGTCGCAAGGCGTCCCGATGATCGCCCACGGGGACGAGATCGGGCGCACCCAGGGCGGCAACAACAACGCCTACTGCCAGGACAACGACATCTCGTGGATGCACTGGGACCTCGACGAGGAGCAGGTGCAGCTGCTCCACTTCACGCGCTCCCTGGTCAAGCTGCGCCGGGACAACCCGGTCTTCCGGCGGCGGCGGTTCTTCGCGGGCAGCCCTGACCACGGGGGCGAGAGCGAGCTCGGCGACATCGCGTGGTTCACCCCCGAGGCGCAGCACATGGACGACGAGGCGTGGTCGAACGGGCTCGCCAAGTCGCTCATGGTCTTCCTCAACGGCGAGGCGATCCCGGAGCCGGACCGGCGGGGGGCCAAGATCGTGGGCGACTCCTTCCTCGTCATCTTCAACGCACACCACGAGCCGCTCACCTTCACGCTGCCGCAGGAGGAGTACGGCTCCACGTGGATCAGGGAGGTCGACACGGCCTCAGTCGTGGTCGACACCGAGCCGCTGCGGCCCGAGTGGCAGATCCAGGTCGAGTCCCGCAGCGTGGTCGTGCTGCGGTGTCCGCGGGAGGAGCTGCCGACCTCGGTGCCGGGCGTCTCCGAAGCGGTGACGGTGTGAGCCGCACCCGTCAGGGGGCGCCGCTGTCGACCTATCGGCTCCAGCTCGAGCCCGGCTTCACGCTCCACGACGCGGTCGCCCAGGTCGACCACATCGCCGACCTGGGCATCTCGCACCTCTACCTCTCGCCGATCCTCCAGGCGGCGCCGGGATCGACCCACGGCTACGACGTCACCGACCACACCCGGGTGGCGGAGGGCATCGGCGGGAACGCCGCCTTCGCGCAGCTCGTCGCAGCCGCTCGAGCCCGCGGCCTTGGCGTCATCGTGGACGTGGTGCCGAACCACATGACCGTGCCGACGCCACTGCGCCTCAACGCCCCGCTGTGGGCGGTGCTGCGCGAGGGTCGCTCCTCGGCATACGCCACATGGTTCGACATCGACTGGGATGCGCAGGACGGCACGGTGCTGCTGCCGGTGCTCGGTGGACCGCTCGACGCCGCCCTGGCAGCCGGGGAGCTGTCGCTCGACGCGGCCGGTGGCGAGCCGGTGGTGCGCTACTACGACCACGAGTTCCCGGTGGCTGCAGGCACGCAGAGCATGCCGCTCGCCGAGCTCATCGAGGCCCAGCACTACCGGCTCGCCGACTGGCGGCTCGGCGCGAGCGAGCTGAACTACCGGCGCTTCTTCGACGTCACCTCGCTCATCGCCGTGCGGGTCGAGGAGCCCGCCGTCTTCGACGCCACCCACGAGCTGCTCGTCACGCAGGTCCGGGCCGGCAACGTCGACGGCCTGCGGATCGACCACCCGGACGGGTTGGCGGACCCGCAGGGCTATCTCGACCGGCTCGCCGACGCGACGGACGGCGTGTGGGTCGTCGTCGAGAAGATCCTCGAGGGCCACGAGGAGCTGCCGGGATCATGGCGCTGCGCCGGCACGACGGGCTACGACGCGCTGCAGCGGGTGGGTGGCCTCTTCGTCGACCCGGCGGGGGAGGGGCCGCTCACCGAGCTCAGCGCGCAGCTGCTCGGTGAGCGGCAGGACCTCGGCGCCATGGTCGTGGCCGCCAAGACCTTCGTCGTCGAGCACGTGCAGGCGGCCGAGGTGGAGCGGCTGCTGCGGCTCGTCACCCGTGCCCTGCCGCACCTCGAGCACCAGGCGGCCCGGCGGGCGCTCACGGCCATGCTGGTCGCGATGGACCGCTACCGCATCTACGTGCGGCCGGGCGCTGCGACACCAGCCGACGTCAGGGCGCTCGAGGCGGTGGCCGACCGGGCGCGAGCCGCCCTGGGGGCCGACGCCAACGCGGCCGACAACGCGGCCCTCACCGGGCTCGTCGACCTCGCCCTCGGCCGGGCCGACAGCGAAGACGAGCCGGCCCAGCGAGAGTTCTGCGTGCGCTTCCAGCAGACCTGCGGGCCCGTGATGGCCAAGGGGATCGAGGACACCACCTTCTACCGTTTCGTGCGGCTCACGTCGCTCAACGAGGTGGGCGGTGACCCGGCGACCGTCGGCGTGGACGTCGCGGACTTCCACGACTTCTGCGAAGCGACGGCGCAGGGGTGGCCCCGGTCGATGACGACCTTGACGACCCACGACACCAAACGGTCAGAGGACGTGCGAGCACGGCTCGCCGTGCTGGCCGAGCGGCCGGAGCGCTGGGCCGACTGGCTGCGACAGGGGCGCGAGCTCGCCGCGGCGCACCGGCACGAGCGGCTGGACGCGGCCACGGAGTATCTGCTGTGGCAGACCGCGGCCGGAGCCTGGCCGATCGACCGCGAGCGGCTCGCGGCATACGCGGCCAAGGCGGTCCGGGAGGCGAAGGTCCACACCACGTGGACCGACCCGGACGTCGACTACGAGCGCGCGGTGGAGGACTTCGTCGGCGGCCTGACGACCGACCCGGCCGTCGGTCGGCACCTCGACGCCTGGCATGCGGACACGGCGGCCCTGGCCCGGGCCAACGTGCTCGGCCAGAAGCTCGTCCAGCTGACGATGCCGGGCGTGCCCGACGTCTACCAGGGCACGCCGATGCTGGCCCTCTCGCTCGTCGACCCGGACAACCGGCGCCCCGTGGACTATGCGGCCGAACGCCAGCGGCTGGCGCGTCTGGACGCCGGCGCAGCGCCCGCCGACCTCGACGAGGAGAAGCTGCTCGTCACCTCACGCGCGCTGCGCCTTCGGCAGCAGCGCCCGGAGGCGTTCGTCGGCGACGGGGCGGCCTACGCGGGACTCGCCACGACCTCGGAGAATGCCGTGGCCTACGCGCGCGGGTCGGGCCCCTCGCAGGTGGCGGTCGTCGTGACCCGACTGGCGGGTCGGCTGGCCGACGCCGGCGGCTGGGCGGACGCGACCGTCGCGCTGCCGGCGGGACCGTGGCTCGACCAGCTCACGGGCCGCAGGATCCCTGGCGGCGACACGAGACTCGCCGAGCTGCTCCCGGCGGGCGGGCTGCCCGTCGCCCTACTGTCCCGTGACTCGCACGACGAGGGAGATCGAGCCGAATGAGCGAGCCGACGAGCGGCCCGAGGAGCACCGAGCGCATCACCGTGTGGGCCCCCCAGGCCGGCCAGGTCGAGGTCGACCTCGGCGCCGACCGGCATCCGATGCACCGGGCCGAGGACGGCTGGTGGGCGTTCGAGGCCCCGAGCGGCGACGAGCCGCTCGACTATGCCTTCTGCCTCGATGGAGGCAACCCGCTGCCCGACCCGCGCACCGCCTGGCAGCCGCAGGGCGTGCACGGGCCGAGTCGCCGCTTCGACGCCGCCGCGCACCAGTGGCAGGATGCCGCCTGGCGCGGCCCCCGGGAGGGCGCCGGTGTGCCTGGAGGCGTCATCTACGAGCTGCACGTCGGCACCTTCACGCCGGAGGGGACCCTCGAGGCCGCCGAGGGTCATCTCGAGCACCTCGTGGCGCTGGGGGTCGACGTTGTCGAGGTCATGCCGGTGGCGGCGTTCGGCGGCACCCACGGCTGGGGCTACGACGGTGTCGCGCCGTATGCCGTGCAGCACTCCTACGGGGGGCCGGCCGCCTTCCAACGCTTCGTCGATGCCTGCCACGCACGGGGGCTGGGGGTCTGCCTCGACGTCGTGTACAACCACCTGGGCCCGACCGGCAACTACCTCAGCTCCTTCGGTCCCTACTTCACCGACCGGCATACGACGCCGTGGGGCCCGGCCCTGAACTTCGACGCCCCCGGCTCGCCGCAGGTGCGTCGGTGGGTGATCGACAACGCGCTGCGATGGTTCCGCGAGTTCCACGTCGACGCGTTGCGGCTGGACGCCGTGCACGAGCTGCGCGACGACTCGACGCCGCACATCCTCGAGCAGCTCTCGCAGGAGGTCGCGGCCCTCGCGGCTGAGCTCGGTCGCCCGCTCGACCTCGTCGCGGAGTGCGACCTCAACGACCCCGTCATGGTGACCCCCGTCGCGGCCGGCGGCCGGGGAATGACGGCGCAGTGGGACGACGACATCCACCACGCGCTGCACGTCGCGCTGACCGGTGAGACGTCCGGCTACTACGCCGACTTCGCCGGCCACAACGAGGCGCTCCCGGAGGGCGGCGCGCTGGCGGTGCTCGCCAAGACGCTGACGTCGGTGTTCCTCCACGACGGGCGCTACTCCACCTTCCGGAGGTCGAGGTGGGGCGCGCCGGTCGACCCGACCACGACGAGCGGCCACCGCTTCCTCGCCTACCTGCAGACCCACGACCAGGTGGGCAACCGGGCGACGGGCGACCGTATCGGCCACACCATCACCGCGGGCCAGCAGGCGGTCGGCGCGGCGCTCTATCTCCTCTCGCCCTACACGGCGATGATCTTCATGGGCGAGGAGTGGCGAGCCAGCAGCCCGTTCCAGTTCTTCACCTCGTTCGAGGAGGAGGAGCTGGCGCAGGCCGTCCGCGAGGGGCGCCGGGGGGAGTTCGCGGCGCACGGCTGGGCCGAGCAGGACGTCCCCGACCCGCAGGACCCCGCCACCCGGGACGCCAGCGTGCTGCGCTGGGCGGAGGTCTGTGATCCGGAGCACGCGCGGACCCTCGACTTCTACCGCCGGCTCGTCGAGCTCCGGCGCAGCGAGCCGGATCTGGCCACCGGTGACCTGGAGACCGTCTGCGTGGACGTCGACGAGGAGGCCCGTTGGCTCGTGCTGCGCCGGGGCGCGCTCCGTGTCGTCGCCAACTTCGCGGACGCCC
The DNA here is from genome assembly GCA_937873285.1 of uncultured Intrasporangium sp. Classification (GTDB taxonomy): domain Bacteria; phylum Actinomycetota; class Actinomycetes; order Actinomycetales; family Dermatophilaceae; genus CALMNV01. Next base: position 5,049 of record CALMNV010000287.1, read on the forward strand.
CGGCGACGGTGCCGCTCGACGCCCCGGTGGGCGAGGTGCTTGCCTCGTGGAGCGGGCGCCCGGACGCGAAGGGCGCGGCGGTCTCCTTGGCGGGGCACGACGTCGCGGTGGTCAGGACCGCTTGAGCCGCACCATGCCCTCCTGGGCGGTCGTGGCGACGAGCCGGCCGTCCCGGGAGAACATCCGCCCCACGCCGAGCCCGCGGCCACTCGTCGCCGACGGCGACTGCAGGGTGTAGAGCAGCCAGTCGTCGGCGCGGGCGTGGCGGTGGAACCACATCGAGTGGTCGAGGCTCGCCACCCGCAGGGCTGGGTTCGACCAGAGCAGCCCATGGCGGCGCAGCACCGGCTCGAGGAGGGAGTAGTCACTGCCGTAGGCGAGGACCGCCGCGTGCAGGAGCGGGTCGTCGGGAAGCCGGCCGATCGAGCGCATCCACACGTGCACCTCCGCCACCCGCTCCGGGGCCGGCGCGAGATAGGTCTCCGCGGCGACTGGGCGCTGCTCGATCGGGCGGCGCGCGGCGATGTGCTGGGCAGCGGGGTCGTCGATGCCGCCGAGGAGGTCCGAGAGCGAGGGGATGCCCTCCGGTCCCGGCAGTGCCGGCATCTCGTCCTGGTGGTCGAGGCCATCGGCCTGCACCTGGAACGAGCACACCATCGACATGATCGGCTCGCCCCGCTGGATGGCCTGCACCCGGCGTGTCGAGAAGGAGTGCCCGTCGCGCATCTCCTCGACCGCGAAGCGGATCGGCAGCCGGTCGTCGCCCGGACGCATGAAGTAGCCGTGCAGGGAGTGGATCGGCCGGGGCCCCTCGGCGGCCTCGACGCCCTTCATCGTGAGCCCGGCCGCCATGACGCACTGCGCGAGCACCTGCCCGCCGAAGACCCGGCCGTGCGGCATCCGCTGGCTCTGCCCCTCGAAGACGCGAGCCGAGGTCGCCCCGATCGAGGCGGCGGCATCCGCCTCCAGCCCGCGCACAGAGATGTCGACGGTTGCCAGCCCCTGCAGGTCGAGCACCCCGAGCACCCCGGTCAGGGGCGGGACGGATGGCTGGGTCTCGGTCACCTGAAGACCCTAGCCAGTCCAGTCGGATCGGGGCGGCCAGCCGGCCGGTCCCCTCTCCCCGGTCCCGGGTCTGCGCACTGCCTGAGCGGCTCCCGGGCCGAGCCCGCCGAGCTGGCGCTCATCCCGCAACCGCGAGGGTGAGTGGCAGCACGGCAGGAGCTCCGGCCTCACGCAGCAGGGCTGCTGCACACGTCAGGGTCCACCGTGAGTCGGCGAGGTCGTCGACGAGCAGGACCGGCCCCGGGATGCCACGCAGCTCGGACCGCAGCGCCGGGCCGACGGCGAGGCGCCCCCACACCCCGGCCAAGCGGAAGGCGCTGTTGCCGCCAGCTTCGCCCACCGGACCGCCGTCGACGAGGTCGAGCGGTCCGAGATCGGGCAGGCGCCCCAACCGTCCGACCTCGGCGGCGAGGGAGGTGACGAGCGTCGGTCGTCGGCGGGACGGCACCGACACGACGGCCACTGGCCGCTCGGCCCATCCCCAGCCGGCGAGCACCTCGACGCAGGCTCGGAGCAGCTCCGGGGCGATCTCCTGGTCCTCGCGAGCGAGCAGGCTCCGCAGCCGCTGTCCCCACCCGAGGTCGCTGAGCCGGGCGACGGCACGGCCCTCCGCCATCGCCACGTCGGGAGCGATCCTGCCCTTGAGCGGCACGCCGAGCCGGTCCATACCCGGCGGCCACTGCGCGCGAGGCTCGAGCACGACCCCGGGGCGGTCGAGCCGCTGGCGGGCCCCGACGAGCGCCGCCTCGGCGATGGCGCTGTCGAACCACGGGCCCGCGCACCGGTCGCAGCGGCCGCACGGCGTGGCCGTGTCGTCATCGAGGCAGGCCTGCAGGAAGGCCATCCGGCATCCCGAGGTGGCCTCGTAGTCGACCATCAGCTGCTGCTCGCGCTGGCGTGCCGCGCTCACCCGCTCGTAGCGCTCCGCGTCATAGGTCCAGGGCGCCCCGGTGGCCACCCACCCGCCGGGCACCCGCTGCACCGCCCCGTCGACGTCGAGCACCTTCAGCAGCAGCTCCAGGCGGGTGCGGCGCACGTCGACGAGCGACTCGAGCGCCGCGGTGGACAGCGGGCGGCCGGCTTCGGCGAGGGCGCGCAGCACCGCGTCTGCCTGGTCCTGGCGTGGCATCGAGGCCGACGCGAAGTAGCGCCAGATGTCCTTGTCCTCCGGGCCGGGCAGCAGCAGCACGTCGGCACGCTCGGTGGCGCGCCCTGCACGCCCGACCTGCTGGTAGTACGCGACGGGGGAGGACGGCGCGCCGAGGTGCAGGACGAAGCCGAGATCGGGCTTGTCGAAGCCCATTCCCAGCGCGCTCGTCGCGACCAGGGCCTTCAGCTCGTTGCGCCGCAGCGCCTCCTCGAGGCGGACCCGCTCGGCCGGCTCGGTGCGTCCGGTGTAGGCCGCCACGTCGTGGCCGGCGTCGCGCAGGGCGACCGCGACGTCCTCGGCGGCGGCGACCGTGAGGGCATAGACGATGCCGCTGCCGGGCAGCTGGGGCAGGTGCGCCGTCAGCCAGGCGAGCCGCTGCTCAGGGGCCGACAGCGGCAGGACGCCCAGCCGCAGCGAGGCCCGGGCGAGCGCTCCGCGCAGTGCGAGCACCTCGTGGCCACCGGCGCCGAGCTGCTCCACCACGTCGCTGACGACGCGCGCGTTGGCGGTGGCGGTGGTCGCGAGGACGGGCGTGCGCTCGGGCAGGGTGGTCAGCAGGTCGCGGATGCGCCGGTAGTCCGGCCGGAAGTCGTGACCCCAGTCGCTGATGCAGTGGGCCTCGTCGACGACGAGCAGGCCGCAGCCCGCCGCGAGCCTTGGCAGCTGCTCGTCGCGGAACCGGGGGTTGTTGAGGCGCTCCGGACTGACGAGCAGCACGTCGACCTCGCCCCGGCCGAGCATCGCCGACACCTGCCCCCACTCGTCTGCGTTGGTGGAGTTGAGCGTCACCGCGTGGATCCCGGCCCGCTCGGCGGCCGCGATCTGGTCGCGCATCAGAGCGAGCAGGGGGCTGACGATGACCGTGGGTCCGGCGCCCTCGGCCCGGCGCAGCGCGGTGGCCACGAAGTAGACCGCGGACTTGCCCCATCCGGTGCGCTGCACGACGAGCACCCGTCTGCGGGCCTGCACGAGCTCTGAGATCGCCTCGAACTGACCGTCGCGAAAGCCCACGTCTTCGCGGCCGACGAGTCGCCGAAGCGCCTCGTCGGCGCGTGGGCGAAGGTCGGTCGTCACCGCGGGAACCATGCGCCCAACCTACGTGCCGGCGCCGACTCCGCCCGGCGGCATACGGCATCGGTGGACGACTCGATGCCCGGCGCCGGGGCTGTGGACAGCGCAGCCCGGAGCGCTCAGGGCCGGGTAGCACGCACCGCCGCGGCCGACGCGTGCTCCCCCCGGGCCCGCAAACCGGACACGACGCCGTCGACGTCGGCCGCTGACCGGTTCTGGCTCAGCTTGGCCTTGGCCTCGACTCGGCTGATGACCAGCTCCACCCCGACGATCGCGCGCAGCTGTCCCGCGACGAACTCCTGCGGCGCGTCGTCGACGGTCCAGGGCGGCGCGCCGAGGGCCTCGTGCTTGGCCGTGAGCCGGCGGACCAGGGCCTCGACCCAGTCCAGGTCGTCGTGCACGACCAGCCGGCCGTAGACGTGCGCCGTCAGGTAGTTCCACGTCGGCACCACGCGGCCGTGCTCACGCTTGCTGGGATACCACGAGGGGGAGACATAGGCGTCCGGGCCGCGGACGATGACGAGCGCCTCGCCCGTCACGGGTCGCCGCCACTGATCGTTGTTGCGCGCCAGGTGGCCGAGCAGGGCACCGCTCGCGCCGACGTCAGGGTCGTGCAGAAACGGCAGGAAGGTGGCGACCAGGCCGTCCGGGGTCATCGTGACCAGGTCGGCTGCCCCGTGCCTGGTCAACAGCTCGCGCACGGCACCGTCGTCCATGGCGAAGTGGGCAGGCACATACACGGGGCACCTCCGGTGGGTCGTGACCAGTCTGCCCGACGTCGCAAGGTGGTGGCGCGGGGAGGCGGCGGTCGGTGCGCCCTGCGAGGATGGGGTCATGACCGAGCCGAGCGGCGCTGCCCGCAGCCAGCCGTATGCCGCCTCGGTGGCGCTGCGCTGGTCGGACATGGACGCCTACGCCCACATCAACAACGTCCAGTTCCTGCGGCTGCTCGAGGACGCGCGCGTCATCGCCTTTCGGGACTGGTTCGGCCAGGACCGCGCGCTCCTCGACGAGGGCGTCCTCGTCTCACGCCACGAGATCGAGTACCGCCGCCCCCTCGGGTTCCGGGCCGCACCGGTGCGCATCGAGATGTGGGTCTCGCGGGTCGGAGGCGCGGGCTTCGACGTCGCCTATGTCGTGCGCGACCCCGAGGAGGTCGGGGACGGGCTGTATGCCGTGGCCGAGACGGAGCTCGCGCTCTATGACTTCACGTCGGGCAGGCCGCGCCGGATGCGCCCCGACGAGCGCGAGTCGCTGGCCGCGCACCTGGGCGGGCGGGCGCCGCTGCGGAGGCGGCGATGACGGTGCTCGACTTCGGCGACCCCCGACGTGCCGCCGACTTCGCCACGCTGGTCGGGCGGGCGCGCACAGCACACCCGCAGGGCGCGATCCGGCTGCAGACGGACGGAGCCCTGGTCGTGCTCACCGTCGCGGTGCTCGAGGGCGCCGGGCTCATGGGCGAGGGGACCGTGGTGGGCATGCGGGTCATGCCCGTCGTTGCCGGCCCGAGCGTCGACGTGACCGTGTCGCTGGCCTCGGTGACGGACCGGCTGGCCAGGTCCGATGCCACCACGTCGACGTTTGCGCTGCCGCCGACCACCGTGGCGCCGCCGTGGGCCGCCCTCACTCCTCCCCGGTCGGGGT
>CALMNV010000288.1 GCA_937873285.1 uncultured Intrasporangium sp.
GCCGGCTCCGCAGCAGACGATGATCCCGACCGCGCGGTCGGTGAGCAGCCGGTCGACGTCGAGGCGGGGCGTGGGGCGCGGGGGCCGCGCCGCGCTCACGGGGCCATGCCCTGGTCGGCGAGTGCGTCGGCGAGCTCGCGCACGGACACGGAGTCGACGCCATCCGGCAGCGCCCCGAGGACCACGAGCGGCAGCCCGGTCGCCTCGAGCAGGGCCAGCTGCTCCCGCTCCAGGTCGACCCGCCACGCGTGGTCGCGGGCCTCGTCGAGCAGTCCGTCGACCAGCCCGGCGCTCACCGGAAGCCCGGCCTCCTGCAGCTGTGTGGTGATCGACGGCTTGTGCAGCCGGCCGCCCCGGGCGGAGTCCAGCGCCGCGTCGTCGAGGAGCGGCTCCCGCACCATGTTGACGACGATCGCGCCGATGGGAAGCCCCTTGGCGCGCAGCTCGGCGACGGCCTCGAGCGTCTCCTGCACCGGCATCTCCTCGAGCAGCGTGACGAGATGCACGACCGTGGTGTCCGACGTGAGCAGCTCGGTGATCGACTGGGCCTGCGAGTGGATCGGGCCGACTCGGGCCAGCTCGGCCACCTCGGAGTTGACCGACAGGAAGCGCCCGATGCGCCCGGTGGGAGGCGCGTCGAGGACGACCGCGTCGTATGCCGGTGGGCCGGCTCCCTTGTGCCGGCCGTCCGCCCGGCGCCGGCTGGCCTCGTAGATCTTGCCGATGACGAGCACGTCGCGCACGCCCGGCGCAATGGTCGTCGCGAAGTCCACCGCCCCGAAGCGCTCGAGCAGCTTGCCGGCGCGGCCGAGGTGATAGAAGAGCTGGAGGTATTCAAGGAGCGCGGCCTTGGCGTCGACCGAGAGGCCGACGATCTGGCCACCGCCCGCCGTGCGGGTGACCCGGGTCTCCTCGATGCCGAGCGGGGGCACGTCGAAGGTCTGGCTGATCCCCTGGCGTCCCTCCACCTCGGCGAGGAGCACGCTGCGTCGCGGGTGGGCGAGGGCGACGGCGAGCGCCGCGGCGACGGTGGTCTTGCCGGTGCCGCCCTTGCCGGTGACGATGTGCAGCCGTGCCGCCACAGGCACCGGCCGGGCCGGGCCCGCTGCCCCGCCCGCCGCGCTGCCCGCGGGTGCGGCGCTCGTCTCGGTCGTCACAGCGCCCACCATATGTCGCGGCTCCCGAGCTCCGGCCGGTGTGGGTCAGAGCAGGGCGCGGCAGGCGGCGACGACCGCCGAGAAGGCGGCGGTCCCCGGGTCGATCACCGCGAAGTGGTCGCAGCCGTCGAGGGCGTGGATCGTCACGTCGGCTCCCGACGCGCGGCAGCGGGCCAGGTAGCCCTCGCTCACCGCGAGCGGCACGACGTCGTCGTCCCGGCCGTGCAGCAGCCGCACGGGCACCCGCGGCGGCAGTCCGGCCGCGGGGTCGGCCAGCGCCCACCGCTGCGGCGCCTCCGCCGGGCCGCCGTCGAGGAAGGCCCGAGCGGCGTCCGCGCCGAGACGCATCCGGTCGGTGGCCTGCAGGTCGACGCAGCCGGCCAGGGCGACGACGCCCGCGAGGCCGGCCGCCCACGGCTGGTTGGCCGCCCACGCGACGAGGTGGCCGCCGGCGGAGTGGCCGACGAGAATGACGGGCGAGGGCAGCTCGGGGTCGCTGCGGACGGCCGCGACGAGCGCCGCGACGTCGTCGAGCGTCCCGGGGACCCCGCCACCCGGCATACCGGCCCGGCGATACTCGCCCACCGCCACCGCGAACCCCGCGTCGGCGAGCGCCTGCGCCTGCGCCGCCGCGTGGGTGCGGTCGGTCGCCGCCCGCCAGAAGCCGCCGTGCACGACGAGCACGCTCGCCCCGAGCGGTGCGGTCGGCAGCCGGACGTCGTAGACCTGCGCCTCGTCGGGGCCGTATGCCGTCGTGCGAGCGGGCGCAGGAGGGCCCACCGGCGTGCCCGTCGGCATCCTCGCCGGCATCCCCGTCATGGCGTCATCGTGCCACCGGCCGGCCCGTCGGTCGCTCGGTAGGGTGGGCGCATGACGACGTGGGAGTACCTGACCGCCCCTCTGCTCATCCACAACACCAAGGCGATCCTCGACAACTTCGGCGCCGACGGCTGGGAGCTCGTCCAGATCGTGCCGGGGCCCGACGGCACCAGCCTCGTCGCCTACTTCAAACGGCCCAGGGGCTGAGGTCGTGTCGGCCGTCGAGGACCGGCTGACCGCGCTAGGCCACACCCTGCCGGCGGTGGTGCCGCCGGTCGCGGCATACGTGCCGGCCGTGCGGGCCGGCGACCTCGTCTTCACGTCGGGGCAGCTGCCGATGGTCGGCGGCCGCCTGCCGGCGACGGGCAAGGTCGGTGAGGCGGTCGACGCCGCCGACGCCAGGGCCTACGCGGCGACGTGTGCGCTCAACGCCCTCGCGGCGATCAAGGCCGTGGTCGGCGACCTCGACCGGGTCGCCGGCGTCGTCAAGGTGGTCGGCTTCGTCGCCTCGGCTCCCTCCTTCACCGGTCAGCCGGGTGTCGTCGACGGCGCGAGCGAGCTGCTCGCGGCCGCCTTCGGGGAGAGAGGAATGCATGCCCGGTCCGCCGTGGGCGTCGCGGCGCTGCCGCTCGACGCGCCGGTCGAGGTCGAGGTCGTCGTGTCGCTCGGCGAGGAGCCGGGCCGTCCGTGAGCAGGCTCTTCCCCCTCGCTGCCGGCCTGCCTGTTGCCTGCCGGGCGGGGCGCTGGCTGGCGGGCGAGCGGTGGGAGGAGGCGACTGCGCGGCGGGCCAGCACGGTGATGCTCGTGCGGGACGGCGAGCGCGGCACCGAGGTCTTCCTGCTGCGCCGGGTCGCCGGCATGGCGTTCGCCCCGAGCATGTGGGTCTTCCCCGGCGGCGGCGTCGACCCGCGCGGCGGTGACCCGCTCGTGCCGTGGAGCGGTCCCGACCCGGACGAGTGGGCGCGGTGGCTCGGCTGCTCGCCCGACGAGGCGCGCAGCCATGTCGCCGCGGCGGTGCGTGAGGTGTTCGAGGAGTCGGGGGTGCTGCTGGCCGGCGCGGGCACGGGCGGTCCGCTCGCCGACGTGAGCGACGTGCGCTGGCGGGACATCAGGGACCGGCTGGTGCGCGGGGAGGTCTCGCTGGGGGAGGTGCTCGAGCGAGAGGGCCTGCTGCTGCGCTCGGACCTGCTCAGCGTCAAGGCGCACTGGGTCACCCCGCGTTTCGAGGCCCGGCGCTTCGACACGTGGTTCTTCGCGGCGCTGCTGCCGCCGGGCCAGGTCGCGGACGGGGACACCAGCGAGGCGGACCGGTCGGGCTGGGTGCTGCCGGAGGAGCTGCTCGCCGAGTATGCCGGCGGGCAGGCCCTCATGCTGCCGCCCACCGTCGTGTGCCTGGAGGAGGTGCGCGACGCCCCGAGCGCGGCAGGCTTCGTCTGCTCCAGCGACTGCGTGCCGCTGCTGCTGCCGGAGGTCGTCGACACCCCGGACGGCCCCGCGATCCGGGTCGCGACGCGATGACGACGGGCAGGGGCGTCCGGTCGTGGACGGGCGGCCCGGCCACGGAGCGGGCCGACTGCGTGCTGGCGCCCAACCCGTCGCCGATGACGCTGGAGGGCACCAACACCTGGGTGCTCGCCGAGCCCGGGTCGGAGCTGGCCGTCGTCGTCGACCCCGGCCCGCTCCATGAGGCCCACCTGCAGGCGGTGCTCCGCCGGGTCGCCGACGCGGGGCGCCGGGTGGCGCTCGTGCTGCTCACCCACGCACACGCCGACCATGCCGAGGGCGCCGACCGCTTCGCCGAGCTCAGCGGCGCGCCGGTGCGCGCCTTCGGCCGGGGCCATGACGACGTCCGGCCGGGGGAGCTGCTGCGGGTCGGCGGCCTGGAGCTGGTGGCCACCGCGACGCCCGGGCACACGAGCGACTCCTTCTCCTTCGTGCTGCCCGCCGAGACGAGCCTGCTCACCGGCGACACCGTGCTGGGGCGGGGCACCACGGTCGTCGCGTGGCCGGACGGTCACCTGGAGTCCTACCTGGAGTCGCTGCGCCGGATCGAGGACATGGCGGCGAACGGCGCCGTGACGACGCTGCTGCCGGGCCACGGGCCGGTCCGGCGCGACGCGGCCGCAGCGGTGGGCTTCTACCTGCGCCACCGCGCCGAACGCCTGGAGCAGGTGCGGCACGCGCGAGACCAGGGCGCGCACACGGCATACGACGTGGTCCAACAGGTCTATGCAGACGTGCCACGCGAGGTGTGGCCCGCGGCCGAGCTGTCCGTGCAGGCGCAGCTCGAGTATCTGCGCACCCACGAGCCCTGACGGGTGTCCGGCGCACGGGTTGGGGGTGCCGCGGGTGGGTATACGGCCGGGGGAACGAGGCCGTCAGGAAGTCCCGACGAGAGGAGTCACACAGTGACGACGAAGGTGGAGAAGTCGATCGAGGTCGGCGTCCCGGTATCCGTGGCGTACAACCAGTGGACGCAGTTCGAGGAGTTTCCCCAGTTCATGGGTGGCGTGCAGTCCGTGACGCAGCAGGGCGAGTCGAGCCTGCACTGGGTGGTCGAGATCGCCGGCGTGCGGCGCGAGTGGGACGCGACGATCCTCGAGCAGGTCCCGGACGAGAAGGTGGCCTGGGCGGCAGTCGGCGGCGCCACGAACGCGGGCGCGGTCTACTTCGCGCCC
>CALMNV010000289.1 GCA_937873285.1 uncultured Intrasporangium sp.
CGCTTGGGGCGTTCCTGCGACGACACTTGGTATTCCGGCATTGGATCGCGATAGAGATGAAGGCAGGCCTGCCGATAGCAGGACGTCTCTATCCGGCGCACTACTCGTTGCTCTACTTCACTAAGGGCAGGAGGCCGTCGACGTTCGCTCCGCCGCGCGTGCCGATGCCAACGTGCAGGCACTGCGGGGGAGAAATACCGGACTATGGCGGATACAAGGACAAAATGAATCCCTTGGGGTTGAACTTGTCCGACGTGTGGAGCGACATCGCGCCCGTTCGACATTCGCGGTTCAAGAATCGCGCTGCGAACGAACTCAGCCTCAAGCTGATGGATCGCGTGCTCGACATCGGCAGCTCGCGCAACGCGCCGGTCGCGTCGGGCACGGTGCACAGCGTGAAGACGCTGACCGCGGTGTCGATGCTCGAGTCCGGCAGGGCCAGCGCCGCGCCGTCGAGGCCCATGCGGCGGACCGGCACACCGGCGGCGCGGCGGCGGGGGGCGGAGCGTTCCCACGCGACGTCGGACGGTTCGACGGCCGACACGCGCGTGACCGATGGCGGGTAGTGCGGCAGGTTCAGTCCGGAGCCGAAGCCGATCTCGAGGACCTCGCCGCGGGCCTCCCGGCACAGCTGCTGGCGCAGATCGCGCATGTAGGCGTTGTCGAGGGTGACGTCGACGAGGCGGGGCAGGATGTGCGTCGTCCACCAGCCCTCAACGAGGCGCATGCCGGGCCGACGCTCAGGCGGGTGTGCCGTAGCGGGCGGCGGCACGGGCCCGCGCCTTGCTGGCCTCGACCGCTCGGTCCTTCGGCGGCGCGCTGGTGGTGAGCCGCTCGAGCAGGTGCGACGTCACGTGGGCCACCGCCTCGACGGCCTCGTCGAACGCGGCCTGGTTGGCGTGGCTGGGCCGGGTGGCGCCGCTCACCTTGCGGACGTACTGCAGCGCGGCCGCGTGCACCTCGTCCGCGGTCGCCGGAGGCTCGAAGTTGGACAGTGGGCGGATGTTGCGGCACATAGTCACGAGGGTATGCCGCCGGCGCCGCCGGTGCAGCGGCGGAGCATCAGGGTTGCACCCTGACGCAGCGTGACCCAGCCTGACGCAGCCTGACAGCCCGACGCAGCCCGACGCCGCGGGACGCCGCCGGACGCCGCCGGCAGGGCCGGGCGGGCTCGACGGGCCATATCAGGACAGAGCGGACAGGCGCAAGCGATGACCGGAGAGCGGCCGCACGGCATACGACAATCGTCTGTGGACAACGCACAGGCGGAAAAAGATTTCGTCCACATCGGGTGGACAGGTGTTTGCCCACGTCGCTGAGCACGGGTTGGCTGCGGCGACGACGAAGATTCTTGTTGTGCACACACCTTCTCCACACCTGTGCACGGCGTGTCGACGGGCTTCGTCCACCGGTTGTCCACAGGCCGACGTTGAGCGGTGGCACCAGCCGCTCTACGGTTGGCCGGTTCCTCGCGCGCGGGCCTGCCCCGGCCATCCCGGACCGGTCTCGGCCATCCCCGGACGGTCATGGAGGCCTGCTGGCTGCGGTCACCGGTGACGGCCCTGTCGGTGCCCGGTGATGGGGTGAGCACAGCAGGGAAGAGTCGGTCAGCAAGGAAGGGGAGCCGGTGTCGCTGGACGAGCTGAGCACGAGCGCCTTCGCCCCGTCGCGGGGGGAGGGCCCACCGGATGACCGGCTGCCTCCGCAGGACGTCAGCGCCGAGCAGTCGGTGCTCGGTGGGATGCTGCTGTCCAAGGACGCCATCGCCGACTGCGTCGAGCAGCTCAAGGGCACCGACTTCTACCGGCCGGCGCACGAGCTGATCTACGACGCCGTCCTCGACCTCTACGGGCGCGGGGAGCCGGCCGACGCGATCACCGTCGCGGACGAGCTGACGAAGCGCGGCGACCTCGCCCGCATCGGTGGGCAGGCCTACCTGCACCAGCTCATCTCGTCCGTCCCCACCGCGGCCAACGCCGGCTACTACGCGCAGATCGTCGCCGAGCGGGCGGTGCTGCGCCGCCTCGTCGAGGCGGGCACCCGCATCGTCCAGCTCGGCTACGCCCAGGGCGGCGGTGACGTGGAGGACATCGTCAACGCGGCCCAGGCGGAGGTCTACGCCGTCGCCGACAGGCGCGGGGGCGACGACTACCACGTGCTCTACACCCACGGCTCGGCGTTCCAGATCGGCTTCCTCCCCGATTACGACCTGCTTGC
>CALMNV010000290.1 GCA_937873285.1 uncultured Intrasporangium sp.
AGCCACCCCAGCGGAATGTCTGACGTGCGTGTTCACACGACCATCGTGGATGACGTGCCGTATTATTTCGTGCAGGCGTGGCCGTATTTCGGGCAGGAAGCCCCCGGCGACGTGTACGGCGGCTGGGACTGGGATATGCCGCGCTTTACCCTATTTGGTCAGTTGGTGCTGGCCGTCGCCTGGGAACTGCGCGAGCGTCTCGGTTGGTTTCCCGATGTAGTTCACGCGCACGACTGGCATACCGGCCTCGTTCCGTTTCTGGTCAGTGAGAGTCGGCAGGCGGCGGAAGAATGGGCGGGCGTGCGCTCGGTCATGACCATTCACAACATCGCCTATCAGGGCAACGCCGCTGGCGGCTGGTTGTATAACGCCGGTGTCCCGCCGCGCCGCCCACTTCACTCCCCGGGTCCGCGCCGGCCGGGTGCGCCTCGACCCAGTCGCCCGGGAGGCCGTCGAGCTGGTCGGGCCGCACCCGGATGCCGCGCACGTCGTCACGAATGGTGCGGCCGAACTCCTGGCTCAGCACGACCAGGCGCTCGTTGATGGCGCGCAGCCGCTCCCGCGTCGCCTCGTCGCGGTCGACGCCCGCGCGCCGGAAGTCGCGAAGCGTGTGGCGCAGGACTCGGCGGGCGTCGGGCGGCAGATCCGCCGGGTCGAGGGCGGAGAAGACGGCGAACAGCTCGGCATCCAGGCTCAGGTCGGTCTCCAGGCGCTGGACGTCCTGCCGGACGGTGTCGGCGCGCTCGCGGACCCGGACGTCGGGGTGCACCTCGGCGAAGAGCGAGCCGACGGAGGCGGCGTTGGCGAGCGCAGTCGAGATCTCATCCCACTGCCGCAGCACGTCCTCGGCGGCGGCAGGGGGCGCTGACCTCAATGCCTCGGCGAGCGCCCGGGCGGCCACCAGCTGCTGCTCGCCCCGGGAGCCCACCCACTCGAGCCACTGGCCGTCACCGGGCAGGGGAAGCGGCTGCAGGTCGCTGGTCACCCTCGCACTCTAGGGCGCAGGGCGCCGGTCGGAGCCGTCCCCCGGCCGGTCCTACACTCGGGCGCATGGCATCGCAGCGCCGGGGAGCCCTCGTCGTGGGCGCCGGCCAGGCCAGCGTCTCCTTCGCCGAGGCGCTGCGACAGGGCGGCTACGAGGATCCGGTCACGATCGTCGGCGAGGAGCCCCTGCCGCCCTACGAGCGACCACCTCTGACGAAGGGCTTCCTCGCCGGACACCGCGACGACGCCTCCCTCGTCATCCGCAGCCCTGACTGGCTCGCCGAGCACGGCGTCGCGCTGCTCGCGGGCGAGCGCGTCACGACCGTGGACCGGGACGCCGAAGGCGGCTTCGCTGCGACGGCCAGCGGCAGGAGCCTGTCCTTCGACCGGCTCGTCCTCGCGACCGGCTCGCGGGCCCGTGCCCTGCCCGTGCCGGGAGCCGACCTCGCAGGGGTGCTCTCCATCCGCACCCTCGCCGACGCCGAGCGGCTGCGCGCCGCGCTGCACGACGACGGGCCGGTCGTCGTGGCCGGAGGCGGCTTCCTCGGCCTCGAGGTGGCCGCCGTGGCCCGGGAGCTCGGTCGAGCCGTCACCGTCATCGAGGCGACGGACCGGCTGCTCGCCCGCGTCGTCTCCCCCGCGCTCTCCCGCTTCTTTCGGGCCGCCTGCGAGCGCCGTGGCACGCGCGTGGTGCTCGACACGACCGTCGCCGGCTTCGATGGAGAGCAGGGACACCTCACCGCGGTGCGGCTCGGCAACGGCGAGGTCCTGCCGGCCGCGACCGCCGTCGTCAGCATCGGCTCGGTGCCGCGCACCGAGCTGGCCACCCAGCTGCGCCTCGCCGTCGACGGCGGCGTGGTCGTCGACCAGATGGCCCGTGCTTCCGACGGGCACACGCTCGCCGTCGGAGACTGCGCCAGCGTGCCGCAGTTCTTCGACCGGGGGCTGCCAGGGCGGGTCCGCCCGGAGAGCGTCCAGCACGCGATGGACCATGCGCGCTCGGCGGCGGCAACGGTGCTCGGCCAGCCGGCGGCATACCGCGCGGTGCCGTGGTTCTGGTCCGACCAGGGTGACCTGCGCCTGCAGATCGTCGGGTTCGTCGCCGGCGCGCAGAGCACTGTCGTGCGCGGCGACCCGGCGACAGAGGCCTTCTCGCTGCTGCACTACCGGGCCGGGCTGCTCGTCGCGGCGGAGTGCGTGGGCAGCGCCGCCGAGCACCTCGTCGTCAAGCGGGCGCTGGAGAAGGGGCTGACCGTCGATCCGAGCGCGGCCGCGGACACGAGTGTGCCGCTCAGGCGGCTGCTCAGCGCGCCGGCCTGACCCCGTCGTCCCAGCCGCATTTCCAGGGCGCGCTGCGCTAGCGTGACGTCTCGCCCAATGAAGGGAGAGACCTCGTGACCGCTCTGGCCAGGCTGCAGACGGCTGAGACGCTCATCAGCGCCACCGTCGTCGACTACGTCATCATCGCGCTGTACTTCGTCTTCGTCCTCGGCATCGGGGTCATGGCCAGGCGATCGATCTCCGACTCCATCGACTTCTTCCTCTCGGGGCGATCGCTGCCCGCATGGGTGACCGGACTGGCGTTCATCTCGGCGAACCTCGGTGCCGTCGAGATCATGGGCATGTCGGCCAATGGCGCGCAGCTCGGGATCTCGACGGTGCACTACTTCTGGGTCGGCGCCATCCCGGCCATGCTCTTCCTCGGCGTGGTGATGATGCCCTTCTACTACGGCTCGAAGGTCCGCTCGGTGCCCGAGTTCATGTTCCGCCGCTTCGGCACCGGCGCCCACCTCGTCAACGCCGTCAGCTTCGCCCTGGCCCAGCTGCTCATCGCCGGCGTCAACCTCTACCTGCTCGGCTCCATCGTCCAGGCCCTGCTCGGCTGGCCGCTGTGGGTGGCCCTGCTCGTCGCGGCTGCCATCGTGCTGTCCTACATCACCTTGGGCGGGCTCTCCGCCGCGATCTACAACGAGGTCCTGCAGTTCTTCGTCATCGTCGCCGCTCTGGCCCCGCTCACGCTCATCGGGCTGCACCGCGTGGGCGGCTACCAGGGCCTGAAGGACAAGATCGCCGAGCTTGCCGCCGCTGCCCCGGCCAGCGCGGGTGTCCCGCCCGCCAGCGAGCAGCTCCAGTCGTGGCCCGGCCAGGCACTGTCCGGCTTCTCGTCCCCGTTCTGGTCGGTCGTGGGCATCGTCTTCGGCCTCGGCTTCGTGCTCTCCTTCGGCTACTGGACGACGAACTTCGTCGAGGTGCAGCGGGCCATGGCGTCCAACTCCATCTCTGCCGCCCGCAAGACCCCCATCATCGGGGCGTTCCCCAAGATGTTCGTCCCGTTCATCGTGATCGTCCCGGGCATGATCGCCGGGGTGCTCGTCAACGAGATCCGTCAGCTCAAGGCCGGCGGCTCGCCCGCCGGAGGCGCGTCCGGGCAGGGCGTGCAGTACAACGACGCGCTGCTGCTGCTCATGCGCGATGTGCTGCCCAACGGCCTGCTGGGGCTGGCCATCGCAGGGCTGCTCGCGGCCTTCATGGCCGGGATGGCGGCCAACATCTCCGCGTTCAACACGGTGTTCAGCTACGACCTATGGCAGCGATACATCCGCAAGGACCACAGCGACGACTACTACCTGCGCATCGGCCGCCTCGCCACCGTGGGCGCCACGGTCATCGCGATCTTCACCGCCATCGTCGCCAGCTCCTTCTCCAACGTCATGGACTACCTGCAGACCCTCTTCGGGTTCTTCAACGCGCCGCTGTTCGCGACCTTCATCCTCGGCATGTTCTGGAAGCGGATGACGCCGACCGCAGGGTGGGTCGGCCTCGCGAGCGGCACCCTGTCGGCCGTGACGGTGGCGCTGCTCAGCCGGGACGCCTTCGGCTCGGCGAGCCTGGGTCTGCTGCCGATCAGCGGGCAGGGCGCGGCGTTCCTCGCGGCCTCGACCGCCTTCGTCGTCGACATCGTGCTCAGCGTCATCGTCTCGCTGCGGACCACGCCGAAGCCGGCGTCGCAGCTGCGTGGCCTGGTCTACTCGGAGACGCCCAAGGAGGACCTCGTCGACCCGGACGAGGCGGCGCTGCCGTGGTTTCGGCGGACCATCCCGCTCGCCAGCATCGCGCTCGTCCTCGTCATCGCCCTCAACTTCGCGTTCTGACAGGAGCCGACATGCCCTCCGACACCTCCCAGCGTCCCGGTCGGCCCGGGAAGACCGCCGGGGCCTTCGACATCCGCAACTTCATCGGAGCCCTTCTCTTCCTCTACGGCGTGCTCCTCACCCTCGTGGGCCTCTTCGGCGAGCAGTACCTCGACCGCACCGGAGGGGTCAACGCCAACCTGTATGCCGGTCTCGCGCTGCTCCTCGTGGGCGCGGTCTTCATGACGTGGGCCCGGCTGCGGCCGATCGTCGTGCCCCCGCACGTCGAGCCGGCGCCCGAGGACCCGACACGCCCGTCTCCTCGACGCAAGCAACCGCGCCACTGAGCGGCCCCGGCTCGCCGGCTCCACCGGCTCCGTGGCAGCGGTCAGGAGCGCCGGCGGCGGGGCCGCGGCTGGCAGACGGGGCAGAAGAAGGAGCTGCGGTTCATGAAGGCCTCGCGGCGCATCGGGGCGCCGCACCGGTCGCAGGGCGTGCCGGCGCGCCCGTAGGCATGCAGCGACCGGTCGAAGTAGCCGCTCGCGCCGTTGACGTTGACGTAGAGCGCGTCGAAGCTCGTTCCGCCCTGCCCGAGGGCCTCGGTCATCACCTCGCGCGCCGCGTCGAGCACTCGGTGCAGCGACGGCCCGCTCAGGGCTCGGCAGACCCGCTCACCGTGCAGCTGCGCGCGCCACAGGGCCTCGTCGGCGTAGATGTTGCCGATCCCCGACACGAGACCCTGGTCGAGCAGGGACCGCTTGACAGCGCTGTCGCGCCGACGCATGCGCGCCACCACGGCGGCCTGGTCGAAGGCGGCCTCGAACGGGTCGGGCGCGAGATGCGCCACGGCATCCGGTATGCCGTCGGGCCGCAACGGCGTCAGGGCCAGCCCCCCGAAGGTGCGCTGGTCGACGAACCGCAGCTGCGGCCCGCCGTCAGCGAAGTCGAAACGGGCGTGGCAGTGCCTCTCCAGCGGCGCGTCCTCGGGCTCGACGAGCAGCTGGCCGCTCATCCCGAGGTGGACGAGGAGCGCCACGTCGCCCTCCAGCCCGAGCCACAGGTACTTCCCGCGCCGGCCGGCGGTCGTGACGGTGGCGCCGGCGAGCCGGTCGGCGAGGTCTTGCGGGCCGGGGTGATGGCGACGCGCCACCCGCGCGCCCGTGAGCCGGGCGCCGGCGAGGCGCCGGCCGACGACGTGCTCGGCCAGGCCGCGTCGCACCACCTCGACCTCGGGCAGCTCGGGCGTCGTCCTCCTCCTTGCGTCGTCGGCGGTCCGCGCCGGGCAGGCGCCAACCGCCGTGCTCAGTGACCGTCGAGCGCAGTCCAGGCACTCTTGGCGGCCAGCTGCTCCGCTTCCTTCTTGCTGCGCCCGACGCCCTCGCCGAGCACCCGCTCGCCGACGCCCACCCGGGCATGGAACACCTTCTCGTGGTCCGGACCGCTCTGATCGACGCGGTATGCCGGGACCCCGAGCCCTACCTCGGCGACCCGCTCCTGCAGGCTGGTCTTCCAGTCCAGGCCGACACCGAGCGTCGCGGCCTCCGCGAGGAGGGGGTCGAAGTGGTGATGGACGAAGCGAGCCGCGGCGTCCGGACCGGCCAGGAGGAAGACGGTGCCGATGACCGCTTCCATGGTGTCGGCCAGGATGGAGGCCTTGTCCCGGCCACCGGTCGCCTCCTCGCCCTTGCCCAGCATCACAAAGCTGCCGAGGTCGATGCGGCGAGCGACCTGCGCGAGCGCCCGCATGTTGACCACTGCCGCGCGCAGCTTGGCCAGCTGGCCCTCC
Source organism: uncultured Intrasporangium sp. (assembly GCA_937873285.1). Lineage (GTDB taxonomy): Bacteria > Actinomycetota > Actinomycetes > Actinomycetales > Dermatophilaceae > CALMNV01. The sequence goes on from CALMNV010000290.1 coordinate 5,902, forward strand.
GGCAGGTCCGGGTGATCCCGGTAGAGGGCCTCGGTGACGACGAGCCCGAGGACCGAGTCGCCGAGGAACTCGAGCCGCTCGTTGTGGGGCAGCCCGCCGTGCTCGTAGGCGTAGGACCGGTGCGTCAGGGCGCGCAACAGCAGCGGCTCGTCGATGTGCTGGCCCACCACCTCATCGAGGTGGGGGGCGAGGCCGTCGACGGACCGCTGCGGCGAGACGAGCGCCCCCTGGCGGTCAGGGCCGCTCACGGCGGCGCTCAGGCCTGGTGCTCGGAACGCTCGGCCGCGGCGTAGTGGCGCCCCTTGTACGTGCCGCACGACGGGCAGGCCATGTGCGGCTGCGTCTCGGCGCCGCACCCGGGGCAGGTGGTGAGCGGGGTCGCGGTCGCCTTCCAGTTGGCGCGCCGGGACCGGGTGTTGGAGCGGGACGTCTTCCGCTTCGGGACAGCCACGTCAGTTCCTCTTCTGTTGCGGGTCGTCCTGGAGCAGGGCGCTCAGGGACGACCACCGGGGGTCGATCTCTTCATGGTGGTGGTCAGGGTCGTCGGCGAGGCGGATCCCGCACCGGGGGCACAGCCCCGGGCAGTCGGCGCGGCATACGGGCTGGAACGGCAGCGCCGGCACGACGGCATCGCGCAGCACCGGCTCGAGGTCGACCAGGTCTCCCACGAGCTCGTGCACCTCGTCCTCGTCGGTCGGCGCACCCACCTCGTGGTGGTGTGCCGCGCGGTCGGCATAGGCGAACAGCTCCTGGAACGTCCCGGTCATCGCAAGCTCGACCGGGTCCAGGCACCGCACGCACGCGCCGGCCGCCGAGGCGCTGACCGAGCCTGTCACGAGCACCCCCTCGACGACGGACTCCAGCCGCAGGTCGAGCGCGACGGGCGACCCGGCGGGGATCGCGATGACGTCGGTGCCCACGTCGTCGGGGAGGGTGACCGTGCGCCGGATCTCGTGCATCGTCCCGGGTCGCCGATGGAGCGCCCGGGTGTCGAGCACCAGGGGCGAACGGCTGTCGAGACGGTCCATAACTCCAGGCCAGCGGTGAGCGGCGGTAGCAGCGGGTGAGCGGAGAGCGGGCCCGCGCCACGGCAGGCAGGGACCGGCGACCAACGCTACCGGAGGGCCGGGTCCCGCCCAAATCTGCGCCGCAGCGCGCTGAGCACGTGCTCCGGCACGAGGCCGGTGACGTCGCCGCCGTAGCGGGCCACTTCTTTGACCAGGGAGCTCGAGACATGCTGCCAGCGGGGGTCAGCCGGCAGGAAGAGGGTCTCCACGCCCGTGAGGTGGTGGTTCATGTAGGCCATCGGCAGCTCGTAGGCGAAGTCGGTGCCACCGCGCAGACCCTTGACCATGGCGCCGGCCCCCACCTGCCGGCACACGTCGACCACGAGCGTGTCCGCCCACGCGCCGATGCGCACCTGCGCCAGGTGGCCGAGCGAGGCCTGCAGCATGCCGGTCCGCTCCTCGACGGAGAAGGTCCCGTGCTTGGCCGGATTGTGCAGGATCGCCACGACGACCTCGTCGAAGAGCCGGGCGGCGCGCTCGATGACGTCGAGGTGCCCGTTGGTCACCGGGTCGTAGGAGCCGGGGCACACGCACCGACGGGGCTGGCTCGTCACGGCGACAACCTACGCGACGCCGTCCCCGAGCGGCGGCTCGGCGAACCAGACGGCGGTCTCGCCGTAGCGCTTCTCCCCCGACAGCTCGAGGCCCTCGGGCCAGCCCGGCTGCGGCGAGCGGGTCGAGCGCTCCACGACGACGAACGCCGCCGGCGCGAGCCAGCCGTGTCGCACGAGCGCGGCGAGCACACCGGACAGACCCGTCTCGGGGATGTCGTAGGGCGGGTCGAGCAGCACGAGGTCCATCCGTATGCCGCCGGGCGGGCCGAGCGCGAGGGCCCGCTCCACCGTGTCCGCGACCAGGCGCACACCGGGGCGTCCCACGGTGGCGATGTTCGCGGAGATCGCCTTGGCCGCGGCCCGGTGCGACTCGACGAGCAGGACCAGCTCGGCCCCCCGGCTGGCGGCCTCCAGACCGAGCGCGCCCGACCCGGCATACAGGTCGAGCACCCTGGCACCGGCGAGAAGCCCTCGGTGCTCGAGCCGGGAGAAGAGCGCCTCGCGCACCCGATCCGACGTCGGCCGGGTGCCGGGGCCAGGTGGCGTGACGAGCCGGCGGCCGCCGGCGAGACCGCCGATGACGCGGGTCATCTCAGCCCTTCTCCAGGTAGGCGGCCTGATCCTCGTCGAGTCGCATGGCCACGGCCGCAGCGAGCGCCGGGTGCCCTCGTAGGTCCGGGTCCTCGTCGATGATCCGCGAGGCGTCCTCGCGGGCCTCGGCGATGATCTGCTCGTCGCGCGGTCGGCCCAGGCGCAGGTGCCGCACGGAGGAGGCCCGCCCGCTCTGGCGGGCGCCGAGGATGTCCCCCTCCTTGCGGAAGAGCAGGTCCACGCGCGCGAGCTCGAAGCCGTCCGTCGTCGCGGCCACCTGGGCGAGCCGTTCGCCGGACGGGCCGCCGCCCGCGCGGGTCAGCAGCAGGCACAGGCCGGCAGCGCTGCCGCGTCCGACGCGTCCACGCAGCTGATGCAGCTGGGAGACCCCGAACCGGTCGGCGTCGACGACGACCATGACGGTGGCGTTCGGCACGTCGACCCCCACCTCGATGACGGTCGTCGCGACGAGGACGTCGACCTGCCCCGCATGGAAGGCCCGCATCGTCTCCTCCCGGGTGTCCGCGTCGAGCCGCCCGTGCAGGACCCCCAGCCGGGCGCCCTCCAGCACCGGGTTGGCCCGCAGCTCGGCAAGCATCTCGTGGACGCCGGTGAGCTCGGGCCCCCCCGCGTCGGTGCCCTCCGGGACAGGCCAGTCGGGCGCCTCCTCGTCGATGTCGTCGTCAGGCCCACCACGAGCAGGCACGGACCCGCCGGCACTCGCCGCTCCGACACCTGCCTGGTCGCTCGGCGCAGGCGGCTCGCCGATGCGCGGGCACACGACGTAGGCCTGCCGGCCCGCGCGCACCTCCTCGGCCACCCGCTGCCACGTGCGGGCGACCCAGCTCGCCTTGTCCGCCTCCACGACGTGGGTCGTGACGGGCGGGCGGCCGCCCGGCAGCTCCGACAGGGTCGAGGTCTCCATGTCGCCGAAGACCGTCATCGCCACGGTCCGCGGGATCGGTGTCGCCGTCATGACGAGCAGATGCGGCGGTCGGGTGTTCTTCTCGCGCAGGGCGACCCGTTGCTCGACGCCGAAGCGGTGCTGCTCGTCGACGACGACGAGCGCCAGGTCGGCGAACTGCACGTGGCGCTGGATGAGCGCATGCGTGCCGACGACGATGCCGGCCGCGCCGGACGCCGCCTCCAACAGCGAGCGCCTGCGGCTGGCCGCACCCTGGCTGCCGGTGACCAGGGCGACCCGGGTGCCGAGGTGGCCGCCGAGCAGGTCTCCCAGGGCAAGCTCGCCGAGGAAGGCGGTGACGGAGCGATGGTGCTGGGCTGCCAGCACCTCGGTGGGCGCGAGGAGCGCCGCCTGGCCCCCGGCGTCCACGACGGCCAGCATGGCCCGCAGTGCCACCACCGTCTTGCCTGAGCCGACCTCCCCCTGCAGGAGGCGGTGCATGGGCCGGGGAAGGGCCAGCTCCCGGGCGAGCTCGTCGCCGACGGCCCGCTGCCCCGCCGTCAGCTCGAAGGGCAGCCGCGCGTCGAAGGCAGCGAGCAGGCCGTCGGCCCGGGGCAGCCGCGGCGTCGTCACGAGCGCCTCGGCGGCGCGCCTGCGCTGCGCGAGGATCGTCTGGAGCACGAGGGCCTCGTCGTAGCGCAGCCGGTCGAGACCCACCTCCGGGTCCTCGTCGACCCTCGGCCGGTGGACGAGCTCGAGGGCCCGCGCCCGGTCGGGCAGGCCCCGGCGCCGGCGGACCTCCTCGGGCACCGGCTCGCGCAGCGAGGTCACGGAGTCGAGGACGTGGTCGACCATGCGACGGATCTTGAACGAGTAGATCTTCCCGGTGGCCGAGTAGACCGGGATGCGGCGGCTGCGGAAGTCCTCGATGCGTTGCAGGTCGTCCTCGTCGGCGGCGAACAGCTCGTAGTCGGGGTGGGTCAGCTGCCAGCGCTGCTGATACCGCCCCACCGTGCCGGCGAAGAAGCCGGTGGCCCCCGGCACCAGCTTGGCCGCGTGGCCGAACGCGCTGAAGAAGGTGACGTCGAGCTCGTTGCGACCGTCGGTGAGCACGACGTTGAGCATGTGGCCCTTGCGTCGCTGCATGGGCCGGCTCCTTGCCCTCGCAACGCGGGCGATGACCATGACCTCCTCCCCGTCCCGCAGCTGGGACAGGTCGGTGAGCTCCGCGGGCGGCAGGTAGCGCCGGGGGACGAAGTCGAGCAGGTCACCGACGGTGCGCAGCCCCTTGTTCTTCTCGAGCACCGGGGCAGCCGTCTTCCCGGCGACCTTGACGAGCGGCGAGTCCTCGGTCAGCACGGGCTGCTCACTCCACGCCAAGCAGCACGGGATAGACCGGCTGGCCACCGTAGATGCGGCTGACCTCCACGTCGGGACGCTGGCGGCGGGCGGCCCGGGCGACCGCGTCGAGCAGCTCCACGCTCGCCTCCTCTCCCGAGAGCATCGTCAGGAGCTCGCCGCCGCTTGCGAGCAGGCGCGCGACGACCTCTGCGGCGACCTGCTCCTGGTCCGGCCCGACGAGCACGATGTCGCCGTCGACGATGCCGAGCACGTCCCCGGGGGCGCAGGGTCCTCCACTCGTCATGCCATGCCGGTTGGACACGGTCACCGCTCCGTGGCGGGTCGCCGAGGACGCCGCCTGCATGGCCAGCACATTGGCGACCAGTGGCGCTGCTGCGTCGAAGACGGCAAGAGCGGCGATGCCCTGCACCGCGGTGCGGGCCCGCACCACCTGGGCCTCGATCCCGTCGTCGGCGACCGCACGGGCAGCCGCGGCGGCAGACAGCTCGGTGTCGGTGTCGTTGGGCAGCACGACGACGCCGCCGACGCCTGATGCAGCCTGCTCTCGGATGGCGGCGACGAGCTGACCCGTGGAGGCACGTCGCCGCGGTCCGGACGGGACGACGGTGGCGCCGGCCTGGCCGAAGACCGCGGCGAGCCCGGCTCCGGCCGTGCACGCGACCACGCCCGACCTGCCCGCCCCGCCCGACTCGACAGACCAGCCCGACTCGACAGACCTGCCCGACTCGACCGACCTCACCGGCTCGGCCGACGCCCCCGCGCCGGTCGGGGCCGCCGGCGAAGGCGGGGCGATGCCGCCCTGGTCGGAAGGGGCCGGCACCAGGCTGGTGATCGCGATGCGGTGGGGGCGGCCCGCTTCGACTCCGGCCTCCACGGCGGCGCCGGCGTCCTCCACGTGGGCATGCACGTTCCACAGCCCGTCGCCGCCGACGACGAGCACCGAGTCGCCCAGCTCCACGAGGCGGTTGCGCAAGCCCTCGACGGCCTGGTCCGTGGACTCGGCAAGCAGATACATGACTTCGTACTGCAGGCCGGCGGCGCCCGGCATGCCGATCCGTGGGCCGGCGCCGTGGAGCAGGCCTCGTCCCGATCGGCCACCACCAGCACCACCAGCGCCACCAGCGCCACCAGCGCCATTGGCGCCAGGGGCACCCGCCGTGCCACCGGCGTGCTCCCCCGCCCCGTCGGGTGACGGCCGGCTCGTGCGGTCCCACACCGGCAGGGTCGCCCGCCGCCCGGGCAGGCGCAGTCCGGTCCGGGCGCCCGCGTCGTCGCCGGCGCAGAGCCGCTCCAGGCACTCGAAGAGGACCACGAGTCCCGCCCCTCCGGCGTCGACCACTCCGGCCCGGGCGAGGACCGGCAGCTGCTCAGGGGTGCGGGCCAGCGCCGACCGGGCGGCCTCGAGGGCCGCGGCCGACACGGCATACAGCCCGCTGGGCACGTGGCCGGAGGCGGCCTGCGCAGCCGCCCGCGAGACCGAGAGGATGGTGCCCTCCTTCGGCTCGCTCACGCCCTCCCACACGCGCTCGTCGGCACGCTCCAGGGCCCGGGCGAGCAGCCGGGCGTCGATGGTCGGCGCCGCGCCGCAGGCGTCGGCGAGGCCGCGCACGAACTGGCTGAGGATGACGCCGGAGTTGCCGCGGGCGGTCCACAGCAGGCTGGAGGCGAAGACCGCCAGGAGCTCCCCGGCGCCCGCGGTGGCGCCCGCCGCGAGGGTGCGCTCGACCGCCCCGTCGAACGTGAGGTAGAGGTTGGTGCCGGTGTCCCCGTCGGGGACGGGGTAGACGTTGAGGGCGTCGAGCTGCGCCCGGCGGGCGGCGAGGACCGACCGGACGAGGACCGCGAGCCGTCGCATGGCCGCAGCGTCCAAGACGGCGAGCGCGTCCTCCGGGGCCGGCAGCGAGCCTGACATCGGCGTCCCTTCTGACATGATGGTTGGCAGGCTAACGCCTCGGCCCGACGCAGGCACGGTCCAGGTCGCGGTGCCGGCGAGCGGGCGGTTTTGTCGTTGCCCGGGGCCGTCGGCTACGCTGACCCGGTTGCCCTTTCCCGGCGGTCGCTGCTGCGCGCCAGCCGTGTGCCCGGGCCAGACCCCCTTCCTTCCGAGCTTTCAGGAGAAACCCGTGGCTGCCAACTGCGACGTCTGCGGCAAGGGACCGAGCTTCGGTCACAGCATCTCGCACTCGCATCGCCGCACCAAGCGCCGCTGGAACCCCAACATCCAGCGCGTGCGCACCCTCGTCGGCGGGGTGACCCCCAAGCGGGTCAACGTGTGCACCTCCTGCCTCAAGGCCGGCAAGGTCGCCCGCTGAGGCGACCGGCTCGCATCCGCGCGCGAGGGCCGGTTCCCCGTAGGGGACCGGCCCTCGTCGTATGCCGCCCTTCCGCCGACGCCCCCCCGCCTCGCGCTAGCGCCGCTGCCGCCGGACACCGGTGCCCCTCGCCTGTCACAGCTCCGCTCACCTGTCACAGCTCCGCTCGCCTGTCACGGCCTCACCGCGACTGCCGAAAGTGGTCCCACCCCCCCACCTCGCAGGGCCGGCCCCCGAGGAGGACCCCCGGAGCCTGGCCTGTGGCGGCCGCTCGCACCACACCGATCGCGCGCCAGCCGGGCGGCATGCGGCCGGGGAAGGTGGCGAGGAGCGAGTGCTCCTCGCCACCGCGCAGGACGCACGCCTGAGCCGCGGCGCGGCCGAGGGCCGGGGCGAGTGCGTCGACGTCCGACTGCAGCCGCCCCGGGTCGAGGTCGAGCACCGTCCCGCTCGCCCGCGCGATGCGTCGCCCGTCGCGCAGCAGCCCGTCGGAGATGTCGAGCATGGCGCTCGCCCCCGCCGCCGCGGCCTGCGGGCCTGCGGCCAGCGGGGAGTGCGGGCGCCGCTGGCGTGCCACGGCCTTCGCGTGGCGCTCCGGCGTGCCCGCCTCGAGCAGCCGCAGCCCGGCCGCGGCCAGGCCCAGCGAGCCGTGGATCGCGACGACGTCACCGGGCCTGGCCCCCGAGCGCAGCACCGGGTCACCCGGCAGCGCGCCGAGCGCGGTGACCGAGACCATCACGACCCCGGGTGGCGCGGACGACAGGTCGCCGCCGAGCACGCCGACCCCTGCGGCCCGGCATGCCTCCCCGACCCCGCCGGCATGGTCGAGCACCCAGTCGAGGCCCACGGCCGGGTCCGCCACGAGCGTCAGCAGGACGCCCGTCGGGCGCCCTCCCATCGCCGCGACGTCGGCGAGATTCTGGGTGACGACCTTGTGGCCCACGTCCGCCCCCGAGGACCAGTCATCACGCCAGTCCCGCCCCAGCACGACGGTGTCGGTGGTGGTGACGATGCGGGTCCCGGTGATCACGACGGCGGCGTCGTCGCCGGGCCCGACCACCGCGTCGGGGTCGGCGGGCAGCAGTGGCAGCACCTGAGCGAGGACCTCCTCCTCGTCAAGCTCGCGCAGCGCCACGCCGGCGTGCAGCGACGCCCCTGGCCTTTGCGGCACGACAACCACCTCTCTCCGGCACCCCCGGGGGGCGCGACGTCCTGCCGCACGGTAGCGTCGAGACACGGGCGGCCCAACTCCGCCCTGCCCGTCCGCAGCAGGCTCCCCGTCGCGACAGTGAGGTGACTCGTGGTCCAGGCCTACATCCTGATCCAGACCGAGGTCGGCAAGGCGGCCACCGTGGCCGCCCAGATCGCCGCCGTCGAGGGCGTCACGCTGGCCGAGGATGTGACCGGACCCTATGACGTGATCGCGCGGGTCGAGGCCGCCAACGTCGATGACCTCGGCCGGCTTGTCATCGCCAGGCTGCAGGAGGTGCCCGGCATCACCCGGACCCTCACCTGCACGGTCGTCCACGTCTGAACGGGCTACCTCGCCGTCCCCTCGCGGCGGCGGCCCTCGTCCTCGCACTCGCCTCGGCGTGCTCGCGTGCCGCGCAGATCACGGTGCCTGCTGGGGCGTCCGCGCCCGGCTGCCGTGCACCGGCCTGGCCTGCGACGCTGGCCGGACAGTCCCGGGTCGACACGTCCCCCCGCTCGGCCGCGGCGGCTGCCTGGGGAGAGCCCGCCATCCTCGCGCGGTGCGGGTTGCCCCCGCCCGGGCCGACTGCGGACCCATGCGTCTCGGTCGACGGGGTCGACTGGGTCGTGCGGTCGCTCAGCGACGGGTCGATGGCCACGACGTTCGGGCGCGACCCGGCCATCGAGGTGCTCGTGCCATCCTCCTATGGTCCTGCCCCGCTGCTCTTGCCGCCCTTCGCCGACGCGGCCCGGGCGCTGCCCAGCGCCGGCCGGCACTGCTCCTAGCGCAGGCCGGTGCGTCGCACCAGGGCCAGGCGGATCAGCTCGTCCACGAGCTGCGGGTAGGCCAGGCCGGACGCGGCCCACATCCGCGGATACATCGAGTGTGGCGTGAAGCCCGGCATGGTGTTGATCTCGTTGACGAGCACCCGACCGTCGTCGGCCCAGAAGCAGTCGACGCGCGCGAGGCCCTCGCAGCCCAGCGCCTCGAACGATGCCGCGGCCAGCCGGCGCACCTCGTCGGCGATGTTCGTCGGCACGTCGGCCGGGCAGGTGAGGTCGACGTCCTGATCGGCGAGATACTTGGCCTCGAAGTCATAGAACGCATGGTTGTCGTGCACGGCGATCTCGGCGACCTCCGACGTGCGCGGCGCATCGGTGCCTCGGCCCTGCAGGACCGCACACTCGATCTCGCGCCCACGGATGCCCTCCTCGACGACGACCTTCGGGTCGTGCTCCCGGGCGGTCTCGACCGCAGCCTCGAGCCCGGCGGCGTCGAGCACCCGGGTGATCCCCATGCTGGACCCCGCCCGCGCCGGCTTGACGAACAGCGGGTAGGCCAGCCCGCGACAGGCGTCCAGGGCAGCCGCGCGGTCGGTGCGCCAAGCGCGGTCGGTGATGACGGCATACGGCCCGATGGGCAGCCCGTGGCCGGCGAAGACGACCTTCATGTAGTGCTTGTCCATGCCCACCGCCGAGGCGAGCACGCCGGAGCCGACGTAGCGCACGTCGGACAGGTCGAGGAAGCCCTGCAGCGTGCCGTCCTCGCCGAACGGGCCGTGCAACAGCGGGAAGACGACGTCGACCTCTCCCAGCGTGCGCGGTGGCCGCCCCGGCTCGAGGACGCTGAGGCGCGACTCGCGGGTGCTCAGCGGCAGGACCACCGAGCCGCCGCCCGGCGCGACCTCGGGCGTCCGGCCGGGGGCGAGCTCGAGTCGCTCCGGATCGTCGGCCGCGAGCACCCACTCCCCCTCGCGGGTGATCCCGATGGGGACCACGTCGTAGCGCTCTCGGTCGATGGCTCGCAACACCCCGGCGGCCGTGGCGCACGAGACTGCATGCTCGGAGGACCGGCCACCGAAGACGATGGCGACGCGGGGACGCCTGGGCGGCTGCTGGTCGGTGGTCATCAGTCGGGACTCTATCCCGGGCCACCGACGGCCCCTCGTAGGCTGGCGCGGTGAGCGACGGCGACGGGCACGACGGGCACGACGGACACAGGGCGGCCAGCGACCTGCGCGTCGAGAGCTACCTCGTCTCGGCCGGTCGTCCCGCCCGCGCCCCCGGCGCCCCGGTCAACCCGCCGGTGCAGCTGACCTCGACCTATGCCGCCGACGGCGCGGTCAACTACGCGAGGGTCGGCAACCCGACGTGGAGCGCCTTCGAGGAGGTCCTCGGTGGCCTCGAGGGCGGCGAGGCGCTCGTCCACGCCTCCGGGATGGGGGCCATCGCCGCCGCCCTTTCCCTCGTCCCGGCCGGCGGGACGGTGCTCGCCCCCGACCAGACCTACAACGGCACGGTCGACCTGCTCGCGGCCTTCGCGGCGGCCGGCGGCACGGTCCTGCGCCGCCACGCCACCGACACCGCCGGGCTTCTCGAGGAGATTGCACGCGCCGACCTCGTGTGGCTGGAGTCGCCCACCAACCCGCTCATGGACGTCGTCGACCTGCCTGTGGTGCTCGCCGCCGCCCGCACGGCCGGCGTGCCAAGCGTCGTCGACAACACGCTCTCCACGCCGCTGCTGTGCCGCCCGCTGACGCTCGGGGCCGACGTCGTGGTGCACTCGGTCACCAAGTACCTCGCCGGGCACTCGGACGTCGTCCTGGGCGCGACGGTCGTCGGCTGGGACGCCCGCGGGCAGGCGATCGGCGAGCGACTGCGGCGGCACCGGACGCTGCACGGCGCCATCGCCGGGCCGATGGAGGTCTACCTCGCGCTGCGTGGGCTGCGCACCCTGGCGCTGCGCTTCGAGCGCGGCTGCGCCAGCGCCGCCGAGCTGGCGCGTCGGCTCCACGGCCATCCCGCGGTCACGCGGGTGCGCTACCCCGGCTCCGGTGCGATGCTGGCCATCGACGTGGTCGGCGACGCGGCGGCCGCCGAGCGGGTCTGCGCGGCAACGACGGTGTGGCTGCACTCGACGAGCCTCGGCGGGGTGGAGTCCCAGATCGAGCGGCGCCGCCGGCACCCGTCCGAGCCGGTCGGCGTGCCGGAGAGCTTGCTGCGCCTGTCCGTCGGCATCGAGCACGTCGAAGACCTGTGGGCGGACCTCGACCGCGCGCTCCGCGAGGTCAGTGCTTCTCGGACTTGAGGTCGCGCGACATCAGCTTGCCGGCCACCTCGCGGGCCGGCATCCCATCCCGGACCACCGCGACGACCTGCTCCACGATCGGCACCTCGACGCCGTGGTGTCGGGCGAGCAGGAGGATCGGCTCACACGACTTGACACCCTCGGCGGTCTGCCGGGTGGCGGCGACCACATCACGCACCGCCATGCCGGAGCCGAGGCGGACACCGAAGGAGTGGTTGCGTGACAGCGGCGACATGCAGGTGGCGATGAGGTCACCGACGCCGGCCAGGCCAAGGAAGGTCCGGGCGTCGGCGCCCAGCGCCAGCCCGAGCCGGGTGGTCTCGGCCAGCCCCCGGGTGATGATGGTCGCCTTGGTGTTGTCACCGAAGCCGAGGCCCTCGGCCATGCCCACCGCGAGCGCCACGACGTTCTTCGTCGCCCCGCACAGCTCCGTGCCGACGACGTCGGTGTCGGTGTAGGGCCGGAAGAAGGGTGTCGCGCAGGCCCGCGCGACCCGCTCGGCCGCCTCCGGGTCGACGCAGGCCACGACACTGCCCGCCGGCTGCCGGGCGGCGACCTCCCGAGCGAGGTTGGGGCCCGAGACGACGACGACGCGACGCGGGTCGACCTTGCCGGCCTCCGCGATCACCTCGCTCATCCGTTTCGTCGTCCCCAGCTCGACGCCCTTGAGCAGCGACACCACCGGCGCGCCCGCAGGGATGGCGTCTCCCCACTCGACGAGGTTGTCCCGCAGCGTCTGCGAGGGCACCGCGAGCACCACGATGTCCGCCCCGTCGCACGCGCCGGACGGGTCGGTGGTCGCGGTGACCACAGGCGGCAGCTGCAGGTCCGGCAGGTAGTCGAGGTTGCGGCCGGCGTTGATCTGCGCGGCGACCTGCTCGCGCCGGGCCCACATCCGCACGGAGCACCCGGCCTCGGCGAGCACCGCGGCAAAGGCCGTGCCCCAGCTGCCGGTGCCCATGACGGCGACCCGCGTCACGGCCCGTCGTCCCCTACGGCACGCCGCGCGTCGTCGGCGGGGTCGAAGCGGGTCGGTGGCGCGGGCTCGCCGCGCAGGAGAGCCAGCTGCACGGTGATCGCATCCATCAGCCGGTCCGTCGCGACCCGCAGCACCCGGGCGTCGATGGGCAGGCCGTAGAGGTCGGTGAGGTCGACCGGCGGCCCGGCCGACATGTGCATCGTCTTGCGTGGCAGCAGCCGCAGCCGCTTGCCATACGGCGCCAAGAGATCCTGAGCGCCCCATTGCGCGACGGGGATGAGCGGGCAGCGCGTCTCGAGGGCGACGCGAGCGGCTCCGGTCTTGCCCCGCATCGGCCACAACCCCGGATCGCGGGTGATCGTGCCCTCGGGAAAGATCGCCACCGCCTTGCCGGCGCCGATCGCGTCGACGGCGGCGCGGTAGGCGAAGGCGGCCCCAGCGGTGTTGCGGTAGACGGGAATCTGCCCTGCCAGCCGGATGACCCCGCCGACGACGGGGATGCGAAAGAGGCTGTCCTTGGCGAGGAAGAAGGGGGGACGCTCGTTGTCGTAGAGGAAGTGCGCGAAGACCAGCGGATCGGCATACGACACATGGTTCGGTGCAACGACGAACCCGCCACTCGTCGGCAGGTGCTCAGCCCCCCGCCAGTCCCGCTTCGTCAGGAGCAGCAGCAGGGGGCGCAGCACGAGGGCCACGAGACGATAGGCGATCGGCAGACGCCGCGCGCGCGACCCGCTCACGTCGAGGACCTCCTGGTGCCGGACGGCACGGTCGCTGGAACAGCCGGACGCCTCATCTTGTCCACCGCGTGGCCCCGTGTCGAGCAGACAGGCGGGAGATGGAAGAGTTGCCGACACCATGTGCAGCCCTGGCGACGTCGCTCCCCGAGCGCCCTGGCGGGTCGTCGTGCCGGTCAAGGACGCGCGGGTCGGGAAGTCGCGACTGGCGGGCGTGGCGGGGCCGGACCGGCAGCGGCTCAGCCGCGCCATCGCCGAGGACACCATTGCGGCCGCGGCGCAGGTGGTGGGAGCTCGGCGGCTGGTGCTCGTGACCGGGGACCGGCCCCTCGCCGCCTCGTGGGGCGCTGCTGGGGCTCTCGTCGTCGAGGACCGCGGCGCCGGGCTCAACGACGCCATCAGTGACGCGATCCGCGCCGCCGGCACCGGGCCGTATGCCGCCCTGCTCGGAGATCTCCCGGCGCTGCGCCCGTGCGACCTGGCTCGAGCACTGTGCGCCGCGGATCATCACGAGCAGTCGTTCGTCCCCGACGCCGACGGCACCGGCACCGTGCTGCGTTGCGGCGGCGCCTTCGTGCCGCGGTTCGGCGCCGGCAGCGCGGCCGCGCATGCCGCCGACGGTGCCACTCCTCTCGACCTGGACCTGCCGCATCTGCGCACCGATGTCGACGACGAACCCTCGCTCGTCGCCGCGGCACGACTGGGGCTCGGCCCCGCGACGCGCTCGGCACTCGAGGCGCTGCGGCCCGCGGACCACCGGTAGGTTCGGCCCATGCAGGCGACCGTGCACCGCTTCGACGCCGACGCATGCGCGGGCAGCGTGCTGCGCGACGACGGCATCGAGATCCCCTTCGACGCCGATGCGCTTGCGGGCAGCGGCCTGCGCCTGCTGCGCTCGGGTCAGCGCGTCACCGTCGAGCTCGACGCCGACCGGATCACGGCGCTGCGCATCATCGGCATCGGCGACGAGCAGCGCATCCGCTGACAGCCGACGCCGATGACGGGCCAGCCGAGGTCAGCGTCCGGCGGCAGCGGTCTTGCGGCTGGTCGCCCTCTTGGTCGTCGGGCCCTCCGCCGCGGTCTTCGTCGCCTTGCGCGTCGCGGTGGCGCGCGAGGCACCGGCGTCGCTCGCCTTGGCAGCCGCTCCCGTCGCGGTGGACCTCCTTGCCGCGGTCTTCGTCGCCGCGGTCTTCGTCGCC
>CALMNV010000291.1 GCA_937873285.1 uncultured Intrasporangium sp.
CGCCCTCGTCGGAATGGGCGTCGAGCCGGGGCTGTCCGACGTCTTCGCCCGGTATGCCGCCGACCACCTCTTCTCCGAGGTCGACGAGCTGGGCACCCGCGACGGCGCCAACCTCGTCGTGCGCGACGAGGCGGGCAACGAGATCTTCGCTCCCAGCTTCTCCATCTGGACGACGATCGAGGAGTGCCTGAACCCGCCGGTCGTCTGGGAGCAGGACCGGGGCTGGTTCACGACCGAGCCGTTCAGCGAGCCGGAGGTCTTCGACTTCCCGGGGGGCATCGGGCCGGTGGAGTGCGTCAACGTCGAGCACGAGGAGGTGCTCCTCATGCCCCGCTGGCTCGACGCCCGGCGGGTCACCTTCAAGTACGGCCTCGGCGAGCACTTCATCGGCGTGCTGAAGACCCTCTCCACGCTCGGGCTCGACCGCACCGAGCCCGTCACGGTCAAGGGCGTGCGCGTGTCGCCCCGCGACGTCGTCGCCGCCTGCCTGCCCGACCCGGCCACGATCGGTCCTCGGATGACCGGCCGGACGTGCGCCGGGCTCGAGGTGACCGGCACGGGCAAGGACGGGCGTCCCCGGCGCACCTACCTCTACCACCTGGCCGACAACGCCGAGACGATGGCGGACTACGACGCCCAGTGCGTCGTGTGGCAGACCGCCCTCGGCCCGGTCATCGCCCTCGAGCTGCTCGCCTCGGGCACGTGGTCCGGCAGCGGGGTGCTCGGCCCGGAGGCCTTCGACGCCGTGCCCTTCCTCGACCTGCTCGCAGCCGACAAGCCGGCGGGCTACGGCTCGCCGTGGGGGCTGGAGGACCGGTGAGCGGGCAGCGGGCTAGGCTCCCCGGATGAGCCGCTACGGTGCGCAGTTCGGCCCCGACGTCACGTTCCTCGGCGTCGACCGGTGCGACCTGGACGTGCCGGAGTCGTATGCCGGCGCCGACGTCGTCATCATCGGCGCGCCGTTCGACGGCGGCACCTCGCACCGCCCCGGGACCCGCTTCGGGCCGCAGGCGATCCGGACGACGGACTACCTGCCCCAGGACGGCTCGCGGCCCTCGCTCGCCCTGCGCGCCGACGGCCTCGCCGACCTGCGGGTGCTCGACGCCGGAGACGTCGAGATGTACTCCGGGGACATCGAGCAGGCGCTGCCCGCGCTGGAGGCCGCCGTGGAGCGGGTCGCCCGCGCCGGCGCCATCCCCGTCGTCCTCGGCGGCGACCACTCCATCGCGTACCCCGACGCCAAGGGCGTGGCCAACGTGCTGGGCCACGGTCGGGTGTCGATGATCCACTTCGACGCGCACGCCGACACGGGCGACATCGAGTTCGGCTCGCTCTGGGGGCACGGCCAGCCGATGCGCCGGCTCATCGAGTCAGGCGCGCTGCGCGGCGACCGCTTCCTGCAGGTCGGGCTGCGCGGCTACTGGCCGGGGCCGGCGACCCTCGACTGGATGGCCGCGCGGGGGATGCGCTGCTACGAGATGAGCGAGATCGGGCACCGGGGGCTGCAGGAGTGCCTCACGGAGGCCTTCGTCATCGCGACCGACGAATGCGACGGCGTCTTCCTCAGCGTGGACATCGACGTCTGCGACCCTGGCCACGCGCCCGGCACCGGGACGCCGGAGCCGGGTGGCCTGAGCGCCCGGCAGCTGCTCGACTCGGTGCGTCGGGTCGCTCTGGAGCTGCCGGTCGTCGGGATCGACGTCGTCGAGGTGTCCCCGCCCTACGACCACGCGGACATCACGGCCGCCCTGGCCAACCGGGTCGTGCTGGAGGCGCTCTCGGCGATCTCCCGCAGGCGCCGGGACGAGCACGACGGCGCCCGGTGGGACCCGTCCCGTCCGCTGTTGGCGGTGCGCAGCCCCAAGGAGCCGTCCGACAGACTGGACGGGACGTGAGGGCCTGCGCTGGCCCGAGCGGGCGACCCTGAGCTCTCGCACTGCTGCTTGACATCGCTGGCGCCGGCACCGCCGCACCGACCCCACCACGCATCCGGAGGTTCCGACATGACGAACACCACCGAGAGCGCCGTGCTCCGATCCGTCCCCACCGGCCTGTTCATCGACGGGCGCTGGCGAGACGCGTCCGGCGGCGCGACGTTCCCCGTCAACGACCCGGCCACCGGCGAGGTCCTCGTGCGAGTCGCCGACGCGACGGTGGCCGACGGCACGGCGGCCCTCGACGCTGGCGTGGCCGCGCAGTCCGACTGGGCCGCGACACCGCCGCGCGAGCGCGGAGAGCTGCTGCGGGCGGCATACGAGCTGATCACCTCTCGCACCGACGAGCTCGCCCTGCTCATGACGCTCGAGATGGGCAAGCCGCTCGCCGAGTCGCGCGCGGAGGTGGCCTATGGCGCCGAGTTCTTCCGGTGGTTCTCGGAGGAGGCTGTGCGGGTCAGCGGGCGCTGGTCGACCGCGCCCAACGGGGCGACGCGGCTGCTGACGATGAAGCAGCCCGTGGGGCCGACGCTGATGATCACGCCCTGGAACTTCCCGCTCGCGATGGGCACCCGCAAGATCGGCCCGGCGATCGCCGCCGGCTGCACCATGGTGATGAAGCCGGCCAGCGCCACGCTGCTCCCGCTGCTCGCTCTTGCCGACCTGCTGCGGGAGTGCGGGCTGCCGGACGGCGTCCTCAACGTCATCACGACGAGCTCGACGGGCGCCGTCATCGAGCCGCTGATCCGCGACCCACGGCTGCGCAAGCTCACCTTCACCGGATCGACCGAGGTGGGGCGCACCCTGATGGAGCAGGCCTCGCAGCAGATCCTGCGGGTCTCGATGGAGCTCGGCGGCAACGCGCCGTTCCTCGTCTTCGGCGACGCCGACCTCGACAGGGCCGTCGACGGCGCGATGCTCGCCAAGATGCGCAACATGGGCGAGGCGTGCACCGCGGCCAACCGGTTCTACGTCCACGAGTCGGTCGCCAAGGAGTTCTCGCGGAGGCTCGCCGAGCGGATGGGGGCGCTGCGGCTCGGCCGGGGCACCGAGGACGGGGTCGACGTCGGCCCGCTCGTCGACGAGAAGTCGCGCGACAAGGTGTCGGCGCTGGTCGACGACGCCGTGTCCCGCGGAGCCGAGGTCCTCGTCGGCGGCCGCGTGCTCGACGGCGTCGGATGGTTCTACCGGCCGACCGTGCTCTCCGGCGTGCCGGCCGACGCCCGCCTCGTGCGCGAGGAGGTCTTCGGCCCGGTGGCACCGGTCATCACCTTCACGGGCGACGAGGAGGCGGTCCGGCTCGCGAACGACACGGAGTACGGCCTCGTGGCCTACCTCTTCACCAGCGACCTGTCGCGGGCGCTGCGGGTCACCGAGGCGCTGGAGTTCGGCATGGTCGGGGTCAACCAGGGCATCGTGTCCAACCCCGCGGCGCCCTTCGGCGGCGTCAAGGCGAGCGGGGTCGGCCGCGAGGGAGGATGCGAGGGCATCGAGGAGTACCTCGAGACCAAGTACGTCGGCATCGCCCTGTGAGCGCGTGGCCGGCTGGCGTCAGCCGCGGCGGCCCGCTGCGCAGGTCACCGCCGCACCAGCCAGCCGCCCCCGTGGGAAACAATGCCCCCGTGACCGACGCTGCCCGCTCGACTCGGCCCCGGCGGGTCGTCCTGCTCGGCTCCACCGGCTCGATCGGCACGCAGGCCCTGGACCTCGTGCGCCGCAACCCTGACCGGTTCACCGTCGCAGGCTTGTCCGCGGGGTCCAACCTCGACCTCGTCGCGCGCCAGGCGGTGGCACTGCGGGTGCCGGTCGTGGCGGTGGCGACCGGCGATGAGCAGGCGCTCGAGGCCGCGATCGCCCGCGCGGGCGACGCAGCCGGCGCGACGGCATACGACCCGGAGCTGCTGAGCGGACCCGACGCAGCGGCGACGCTCGCCGCCCGCGATGCCGACGTCGTGCTCAACGGCATCACCGGCGCCATCGGCCTCGCGCCCACGCTGGCCGCGCTCGGAGCCGGCACCACGCTCGCCCTGGCCAACAAGGAGTCCCTCATCATCGGCGGCCCGCTCGTGAAGCGGGCCGCCGCGCCTGGTCAGCTCGTGCCGGTCGACTCCGAGCACAGCGCCATCGCCCAGTGCCTGCGCGGTGGCCGGGCCGACGAGGTGCGCCGTCTCGTGATCACGGCGAGCGGCGGGCCGTTCCGCGGGCGGAGCAGGGCCGACCTGGGGGAGGTGACGGTCGAGCAGGCCCTTGCCCATCCGAACTTCGCCATGGGTCCGGTCATCACGACGAACTCGGCCACGCTCGTCAACAAGGGGCTTGAGGTCATCGAGGCGCACCTGCTCTTCGACATCCCCTTCGAGCGCATCGAGGTCGTCGTGCACCCGCAGCAGGTGATCCACTCGATGGTCGAGTTCGCCGACGGCTCGACGATCGCCCAGGCGTCGCCGCCGTCGATGCTCATCCCCATCGCGCTGGGCATGGCGTGGCCCGACCGGGTGCCTGACGCGGGGCCGGCGATCGACTGGACCCGTGCGGCG
>CALMNV010000292.1 GCA_937873285.1 uncultured Intrasporangium sp.
ACGATCCGCCCTGCGCCCTGGGTGGCGGCGAATTCGGCGCAGGCGGTCGAGAGCACCGCCCGTCCCACTCCGGACCCGCGCGAGTCCGGACGGACGTTGATGCTGATCTCGTATGTGCCGGGCTCCGTCTGCCGCCGATCGAACTTGACCGTCCCGATGAGCAGGCCGTCCGCCTCCGCGATAAGCAGGTGACGGTCAGGACTGGACGTGACCGAAGCGAGCCAGCGCTCGTGCACTGTCCAGGATATCGCTTCGGTGGTGCGAGAGGCGCGCCTGGTCACAGGATCGTTACGCCACAGCCAAAGCATCTCGCTATCCTCGCTCGCTGCCTGCCGGAGGGTAATCGCGGCCCGAGGGGCAGTTGCTTCCTCCGCCATAATCGCGCGAATGGCACGTGAAGCCCCGAGCCCATCCGTGACGGCAAAAGCGGCGGCGCTCATCCGGTGGCGGAGCTCGGTGTCGGACAGCAGGTGGGTCAACACGGTGCCCAGCTCGCCGTTTCGATCGATCGCAATATGCGCGCCTTCTTCGGCCAGGCCCTCGCCGGCGAGCCGCTCACCGTGGCGGGCGACGGGAGCCAGACGCGCTCGATCTGCTTCGTCACCGACACCGTCGCGGGGATCCTCGCCCTTGCCGCCGCCGAGGAGGCGGGGCCGGTCAACATCGGCAGCCCGCACGAGCTGTCGATGCTGCATCTCGCCGAGCTGGTCCGCGACCTCGTCGGCTCCGCCTCGCCGATCACGTTCGTGCCGCTTCCGCAGGACGACCCGCGGATGCGCCGGCCGGACACGAGCCGCGCCGAGCGGCTGCTCGGCTGGCGTCCGGTGGTCGCCCCCGACGAGGGGCTCAAGCGGACGTTGGAGTGGTTTCAGCGCGAGATCGGGGGCCCCGGCCAGGTGACCGCCTGACGAGCCGTCCCGCCGCTGCCGCGACCACCTCGTCGACGGTGATGTGGAGCAGCGCCGCGTCGGGCTGCTTCGCCCACGGGTCGCCGCGCCGGCCCTGGCCGCGCCACAGCACGGTGTGCGGGCCCGCCGTGACCGGTCCCCACTCCTCCGGCGGCACTGGCCCGAAGAGCAGCACGGACGGCGTGCCGTAGGCCGTCGCCAGATGGGCCACGCCGGTGTCGCCGCAGACGACGAGCGCCGCCGCATGGACCTGTGCCGCCAGCCCGGCGAGGTCGGTGCGCCCGGCCGACGAGGCCCGGGGCGGCAGTCCCGCCGCGCGGCATACGGCCTCGGCCAGTGCCTGCTCGCCCGGGCCTCCGGTCACGACGACCGGCCACCCCTGCCCCGCGGCCCACCGCGCCACGGCCGCGAACCGCTCGGCGGGCCACCGTCGGGAGGGCTGGGCGGCGCCCGGGTGGACCATCACGGCGCCCGGCACCTGCCCAGCGGCCTCGGGCACGGCGATGCCGAGGTCCAGTGGGTCGGCGGGCCACCCGGCCTCCGTCACGAGGCGGCACCAGCGCCGCACCTCGTGCTCGCCAGCCCGCCAGCGGGGGCCGGCGACCCCGGCCTCGTCGCAGGCGAAGGCGACGAGCCGACCGGGACTGCGCGCCTGCAGCACCCGGTGGCTGCGCGGCCCCCGGCCGTGCAGGTTCACCGCGATGTCCGGCGACGGCCCGTCCCAGTCGGGCCGCTCGAGACCGACGGTGGGCAGCAGGCGGTGCGCCGCCCCCGAGAGCCGCACCAGCGGCTGCAGCGCTGCAGGCGCGGCGAGCACCACCTCGTGGCGAGGCAGTGCCCGTGCCACGGCGCGCAGCGCCGGGACGCCGGTGAGGAAGTCGCCGAGCCCGAGCGCCCGCAGGACGAGGACGGTGGGCCGGCCGGGCTCGCGCACCGACGCGTTCAGGGCCAGGAGCCTTCGACCGACGGGGTGACGACGAGCTCGCGCACCTCGCAGCCGGGCGGCTGGGCGAGGGCGAAGACCACCGCGGCCGCGACGTCCTCCGGCCTGTTGAGCTTGGCGTCCGGCCCGGGACGGTACTGCTCGTCGCGGCCGTCGAAGAACGCGGTCTGCATCCCGCCGGGCACGAGCAAGGTCACCCCGACCCGTCCCTGGGTCTCGACGGCGAGAGCGCGGGTGAAGCCGACCACCCCGAACTTCGAGGCGCAGTATGCCGTCGCGTCGCTGAGCACCCGCAGCCCCAAGGTCGAGGCGACCGTCACGACGCGGCCGTGCCGCTGCTCCAGGTCGGGCAGCGCGGCCCGCACGACGGCCGCCGTGCCGAGCAGGTTGACCTTGATGACGCGGTCCCAGTCCTCGGCGTCGACGTCGCCGAACCGGCCGCAGGAGTCGGTCCCGGCGCAGGTGACGACCGCGTCGAGGCCGCCGACCCGCCGCGACGCCTCCCTCACTGCCTCCTCGGCGGCCCGGGCGTCGGCGAGGTCGACGCAGACCTCCTCATGGCCGGTGGTGGTCGGGAGGCGGTCGAGGACGACGGGTCTGCCCCCTTCCCGGGCGACGGCCTGCACGACGGCGGCCCCCAGCCCGGAGGCGCCTCCGGTGACGAGCACGGTTCCAAGTGGCATTCAGCTGGTCCTTCCTCTGTCGAGCGGTGCAGGGTCGAGCGGTGCAGGGTCGAGCCGTGCAGGGTCGAGCCGTGTGACGAGCGCGGTGGTGGAGCGGCCTGGCAGGTAGGGCAGCGCCACGGCCTGCCCACCCCACTCGTCGAGCACCCGCGCCTCGGGGACGTCGGCCCCGGCGTAGTCGCCACCCTTGGCCCACACGTCCGGCCGGATCCGGCGCAGCACCTGCTCCGGGGTGTCCTCGTCGAAGACGACGACCGCGTCGACGCACTCGAGCGCGCAGAGCACGCGCGCGCGGTCCGCCGCGGGCACGAGCGGGCGGCTCGGGCCCTTGAGCCGCCGCACCGAGTCGTCGGAGTTGAGGCACACGACGAGGCAGTCGCCGAGGCCGCGGGCCGCGCGCAGCGTCGCGACATGGCCGGCGTGGAGCAGGTCGAAGCAGCCACCGGTCGCGACGATGACGCCACCGCGGCGCCGGACCTGCTCGACGAGTGGGTGCAGTGGATGCAGCGGGTGCAGCGGGTCCACGGACTGCCCGGAGGCCTCGCTCCCCCCTCGCCCCGACCCGGTGGCCGCGGCGCCGAGCGAGGCGGGCCCTCCGGCGTCGACGTAGGCCGCGGCGTCCGCGACCGCATCCTGCACCGCCTCGGTGGTCACGCATCCCGCCCGCAGCCGCAGGGCCGCGGTCACGGCGAAGCGGTCGCCGGCGCCGCACGGGTCCGCGGCCCGCACGGCCGGCGCGGGGGTGAGCACCGGCGTCCCGCGGCCGTAGGACAGCAGCGCCCCCCGCTCGCCGAGCGTCACCGCGACGGCCTGCGTGCGCCAGGCGCGCACCAGCAGGTCCGCCTGGCGCCGCGCGGCCGCCAGCAGCCCCGCGCCGTCCTCGACGCCGCCGTGTCGCGCGGCGAAGCCGGCCGCCTCCGCCCGGTTCGGCGTCAC
>CALMNV010000293.1 GCA_937873285.1 uncultured Intrasporangium sp.
CCGGGCTCCAGCTCGCTCTCGCGGCGGAGCGGCGTGTCCTGGCCGAGGACGCCGCCCTCGCGATGCGCGAGGCGGCATACGGGCTGGTGCCCGACCTCGGTGGCACCACGGCGCTCGTCGACCTCGTCGGCTACTCCCGTGCGCTGGAGATCTGCGCGACCGGCCGGCGCGTCGACGCGGCCGAGGCCCTGCGCCTGGGGCTCGCCAATGCCGTCGTGCCGCCGGACGGGCTGGGCCGTGCCACGGCGGAGCTCGTGGAGTCCCTGCTCGCCGTGCCGCCGCCCGCGCTGCGCGCCCTCAAGCCGCTGCTGCGCCGGGCGGTCGGCTCCGACCTCATGGGGCAGTGCGCCCGGGAGCGGGAGGCGCAGGCCGACCTGCTGCTCGGCCTGCTCGCGCCGCCCGGCGGCTGAGCTGGGTCGTCGTGCCTCCCGTGGGGAATCCGGGAGGTGGCGGCGGGGTTGACCGGGGGACGGAGGAGAAGCGAACGTGAGCATGCAGCCGTGGGCGATGATGCGCTCGATGACGCGGGACATGTCGGTGGCCGAGAGGTCCCTGGCGCCCGGGACGCGCCGACGCGTGCTCGGGTATGCCGCTCCGTACCGCCGCGCGATCGCCGCCTTCCTCGTCCTCGTCGTGCTCGACGCCGTGCTCGTCGTGGCGGTGCCGCTGCTGCTCAAGCAGGTCGTCGACCAGGGCGTGCTGCCCAGGGACTCGGGCGTCGTGGTGCGACTCTCGCTGCTCATCGCCGGCATCGCCCTGGTCGACGCGGTGCTCACGGTCGTGCAGCGCTGGTATTCGGCGCACATCGGTGAGGGGCTCATCAACGACCTGCGCAACCAGGTCTTCGGTCACGTGCTGCGCCAGCCGATCGCCTTCTTCACCCGCGCACAGACCGGCTCGCTGTTCTCCCGACTCAACAACGACGTCATCGGAGCCCAACAGGCCTTCACGTCGGTGCTCTCCAACGTCGTGAGCAACATCGTGTCGGTGGTGCTCGTGGTCGCCGCGATGCTCTCCCTCTCGTGGCAGCTGACGCTGGGGTCGCTGCTGCTGGTGCCCCTCTTCCTGCTGCCTGCCCGCGTCATGGGCCGGCGGCTGGCGGGCCTGGCGTCGCGCCAGATGGTGCTCAACGCCGACATGGGCACCCGGATGACGGAGCGCTTCAACGTCGCCGGAGCGCTGCTCGTCAAGCTCTTCGGCCGCCCGGAGCAGGAGGAGGCCGAGTATGCCGAGCGCGCCGGCCGGGTGCGGGACGTCGGCGTGCAGATCGCGCTCAACCGGTCCTTCTTCCTGGCCGCTCTGACCCTGGTGGCGGCGCTCGCGACGGCGATGGTCTATGGCTTCGGTGGCGTGATGGCGGTCGGCGGCACGCTGTCGGTGGGCACACTGCTCGCCCTGTCGGCACTGCTGGCCCGGCTCTACGGGCCGCTGACGTCGCTGTCCAACGTGCGGGTCGACGTCATGACCGCGCTGGTCTCCTTCGAGCGGGTCTTCGAGATCCTCGACCTGCGCCCGCTCGTCGCCGAGCGGCCCGGCGCAAGCCCGCTGCCCGACGGGCCGCTCGGCGTCGACCTCGACGGGGTGTCGTTCCGCTATCCCTCCGCTGACGAGGTGTCGCTGGCCTCCCTCGAGTCCACGACGTCAGGCGACCGCAAGGCGGGCGGGCCGGTGCTGCACGACGTGACGGTCCGGGTCGCGCCCGGTCAGCTCGTGGCGCTGGTCGGTCCGTCGGGTGCCGGCAAGACGACGCTCACCGCGCTGGTGTCCCGGCTCTACGACCCGACGTCCGGCAGCGTCCGGGTCGGCGGACTCGACCTGCGTGAGGTCACCCTGCGGTCGCTGCGGGACCGCGTCGGCGTCGTCACCCAGGACGCGCACCTGTTTCACGACACCATCCGCGCCAACCTGCGCTACGCCCGCCCCGACGCCACCGACGACGAGATCTTCGCGGCGCTGCACGCGGCCCAGATCGGCTTCCTCGTCGAGGAGCTCCCGCAGGGACTCGACACCGTGGTCGGCGACCGCGGACACCGGCTCAGCGGCGGCGAGAAGCAGCGGATCGCCATCGCGAGGCTGCTGCTGAAGTCGCCCGACGTCGTCGTGCTCGACGAGGCCACCGCACACCTCGACTCGGAGTCCGAGGTCGCGGTCCAGCGGGCTCTCGATGCGGCACTCGCGGGGCGGACCTCCCTCGTCATCGCGCACCGGCTGTCGACGATCCGGCAGGCCGACCTCATCGTCGTCCTCGAGCGCGGCCGGGTCGTCGAGGCGGGACGGCACGAGGAGCTGGTGACGGCGGGCGGCCTCTACGCCGACCTGCACGCCACCCAGTTCGACCCGCTCCGCCGTTCCTCCGCCGCTTCCGCATCCGCTGCCCACCGGCCCTCCCGGGGCAGCTCCGACGGCGACCCGCTGGCGACCCCCGCGCCCGCCCTCCCGTAGTCGAGTGGCGACCCCCGCGCCCGCCCTCCCGTAGTCGAGTGGCCAGTTGCGTGCGGGGGCGCCCGGGGTGTCGTTGTGCGGAAGTGGCCACTCGACGGTGGGGGGCCGCGTGGCCGTTCCGGGTCCTTGGGTCGCGT
>CALMNV010000294.1 GCA_937873285.1 uncultured Intrasporangium sp.
AGTGGCCCGCCGCCTCTGGTCATTAAAGCATTTGTCTCTCATTAGTCATCAGGTCCTTGGTCATTTGTCGTTGCGCGACGGAGTCATTCCTCGAAGAGGATGAGGGCACACATGGTTGACACTCTGCTGATCGACGTGAAATCGCTGCTGGTGGAGCGCGAAGAATGTGACGCGGGCACCGTCACCAAGCTGCGCGAAGCGCTGGCCCAGGGGGGCAAGCAGTACCGCAGCTTGCGCGACGTGACCGATCAGCTCAAGAAGAAGGTGGAGACATCGGCGGGTGCTCAGGCCAAGCGCTGGCACCTGAAGCTGGGCATCGCCCTCTTAGTTGTGTCATTCGTCATCGCTGCGGCGAGGGTCGTGGCGCCGGCAGTCATGGGCGAGATGGTGTCAGGCGCCGCCCACGGCGGCAACGCGGGTGCCGCGGTGAGGGCCTGCTCCCGGGCCGAGTGCCCGGGAGCCGCCGATGGGCGGAGGATGGGGGATTTGAACCCCCGAGGGTGTTACCCCAACACGATTTCCAATCGTGCGCACTAGGCCACTATGCGAATCCTCCGGGGTGAGGGTATCGGAGCGACGGCGCGGAGAAAAAATCCGGCGACCGCTGTCGGCGGTCGCCACGACAATGATGCGCGTGTCCTCCCCTCCCGTCGGCCGGCCCTCCCTGGCCTCGTTCTGGCACGACCTGCCGCGCGAGGGCAGGCTGCTGCTGTCCACCGTCATCGTCGAGTTCCTCGGCACCGGGCTCGTGATGCCGTTCACCGTCGTCTACCTCAGCGAGGTGCGCCGCTTCGGGCTCGAGCAGGCCGGCGCCCTGCTCGCGATCCCGGCGGTCGTGGGCCTGCTCGTGGTCGGTCCGGCCGGGACGGTCATCGACCGGGTGGGAGCCCGGCGGGTCGTGCTGGCGACGCTTTGCTGCCTCGTCGTGAGCAGCACGGTGCTCGCCTTCGCGACCACGCCCGCCGTGGCGGCCGTCGGCCTCGCCTTCCTCGGGATGGGTCACGGCGTCTCCTGGCCCGCGGCGAACGCGCTCATCGGCAGCGTCATCCCGAGCGGTCTGCGGCAGCGCTACTTCGGGATCAACTTCACCCTGCTCAACCTCGGCATCGGGATCGGTGGCGTCCTCGGCGGGCGCCTGGTCGACGTGACCCGGCCGGGCACCTTCACCGCGCTCTACCTCCTCGACGCGGCGACCTACCTCGCCCCGGTCGCCATCCTCCTCGGCCCCCTGCGGCACGCCTCCGGAAAGGTCGAGGCCCACGCAGAGGAGGCGCTGCCCGGCGTGACGTATGCCGTCCTGCTGAGGGACCGCCGCCTGCTCACCCTGCTCGGGATGTCGCTGGTCGCGGCCTTCGTCGGCTACGCGCAGCTCAACTCGGGGATGCCGGCCTTCGCCCGCGCCGCGGGTGGCGTCTCCACCGAGGCGATCGGCTATGCCTTCGGGGTCAACACCCTGGTCATCGTCCTGCTGCAGCTGGTCGTCCTCCAGCGCATCGAGGGCCGGCGACGCACCCGGGTGGCGATGGTCATGGCGCTGACCTGGGGGCTGTCCTGGCTACTCCTCGGGGCGACCGCGCTCGTGCCCGGCACCGTCGCGGCCGTGGTGCTGCTCGCCGGCTTCGCCGGGGTCTTCGGGCTGGGCGAGACGATGCTGCAGCCGACGCTCGCGGCCATGACCAACGACCTCTCCCCCGACCACCTGCGCGGCCGCTACAACGCGCTCGGCTCCCTGACGTTCCAGCTGGCCTTCGTGGCGGGGCCCCTCGTGGCCGGCCTCCTCATCGGTCGGGGTCTCGCCGTCGCCTACGTCGGGTTGCTCGTTGCGGGTTGCGCGGTGCTCGCCTGGGCCGCTCTGCTGACCGAGCGCCGACTTCCGCCGCACGTCAACGGCCTGCGGCTGCCGCGGCGATCGCACGCGGACGGCGTTTCCGTCCGCCCCGGCGAGCGGCATACACTTGCCGACGGCACCCCGCGTGGTGGTACCTCTCCGAACTCCCCCAGGGTAGGAATGCAGCAAGGGTAGGAGAGCTCTTCCAGGTACGCGGGGTGTCCCCGCTCGCGCGGCCGTCTGCCGCCGCGCGCAGCCCGCCGTCCCGCCCTTTGCCGCGGGGCCCTCCAGCGCCTGTCCGCGGCTGGCACCGACTGCGCCCGCCTGCAACCGCTCGTCCCAGAAAGGCCAGCCGTGACCGTTCCCGTCGGCGCTCCGACCCGGCAGCTGCGCACCGCGCGCGCCGCGGTGTTCACCGCGTTCGCCCTCAACGGCGCGGCGTTCGCGGCCTTCGCATCTCGGGTTCCGGACCTCAAGCACCAGCTCGGGCTCAGCGCCGGAGAGCTGGGCCTGACGCTGCTCGCCGCCTCGCTCGGCTCCGTCATCGGGCTGCCCGCATCCGGCTGGCTCGTGCACCGCTTCGGCGCCTCCCGCACGGTGGTCGCCGCAGCCGCGGTGCAGGCGGTCGGCCTGCTCCTCGTGGGGCTCGGCATCGACGGCGCCGCCGAGCACTCGCTGCCGCTCTACACGCTCGACGACGCCGCCGCCCTCCGCAACCACGTGCTGGCCCGGTTCGAGGCCGCCGACGCCGACCCGTCGGTCGTCGACCAGGGCGCCCTCACGTTCGTCGTCGTCG
>CALMNV010000295.1 GCA_937873285.1 uncultured Intrasporangium sp.
TTCGTCGAGCCGGCGCAGCGCGGGCTCGGAATCGGCAGGGCGCTGCTCAGCGAGCTGGCGCGGATCTGCGTCGAGCGCGGCTGGACCAGGCTGGAGTGGTGGGTCCTCGACTGGAACACGCCGTCCATCGACTTCTATCGGGCGCACGGTGCGGTGGCACAGCAGGACTGGACGACCTACCGGGTCGACGGCGCAGCGCTGTCGCGGCTCGCGGAGCTGGCCGGGCCGCGGCCGGCAGAGCCGGGGCTGACACGGCCAGGGCGACCGGCCCCGGCATAGGGTGGCCCGCATGACCACCGCGACCAGCGTCGTCGTGACGCGCCCCGGCGACCGTGACGTCCTCGAGACCCGCACCACCGAGCTCGCGCCACCCGCCCCCGGCGAGGTGCAGATCGAGGTGGCTGCGGCGGGCGTCAACTTCATCGACGTCTACCAGCGCCAGGGCGTCTACCCCATGCAGACCCCCTTCGTGCTCGGCCAGGAGGGTGCCGGGACCGTCGTCGCGGTGGGTGCGGACGTGCAGGGGTATGCCGCCGGTGACCGGGTCGCGTGGTGCCAGTCGCAGGGCAGCGAGGCGACCCACGTCAACAAGCCGGTGTCAGCGCTGGTCCGGGTGCCCGATGGCCTCGACCTCGAGATGGCCGCCGCGGCGATGCTGCAGGGTCTGACCGCCCACTATCTCGTCACCTCCACCTGGCCGGTCAAGGAGGGCGACATCGCGCTCGTCCACGCCGCCGCCGGTGGCGTGGGGCAGCTGCTGGTGCAGATGGTCAACGCCCGGGGCGGGACGGTCGTCGCGACCGCGGGGAGCGACGACAAGTGCGAGATCGCCCGCTCGCTCGGGGCCGCGGCCACCCTCAACTACTCCGACTACGCCGAGGCGGCCGACCTCGCGGCTGCCGTCCGGGAGGCGGCGGGCAGGGGCGTCGACGTCGCCTACGACGGGGTCGGCAGGTCGACCTTCGAGGCGTCGCTCACCTCGCTCCGGCCGCGGGGCATGATGGTGCTCTTCGGCGGCGCGAGCGGCCAGGTGCCGCCCTTCGACATCCAGCGGCTCAACCAGCTCGGCTCGCTCTTTGTGACCCGGCCCTCCCTCGGTGCCTACGTGGCGACGAGGGCGGAGTACGAGTGGCGTGCCGGGGAGGTGCTCGCCGCCGTGGCCGAAGGGTCGCTGCGCCTGCAGATCGGGGGGCGCTACCCGCTGTCCGAGGCGGCGGCGGCATACGAGGCGCTGGAGGGTCGGCGGACGACCGGCAAGCTGCTCCTCCTGCCGCAGTAGGCGCGCCGTGGCTGCGGAGCGTCCTCAGCGCTAGCCTGAGCGACGGCCGTCCTCCTGTCGGGATCCCCGGCGTTGGCTGCGAGACGGCGTCCTTCCTCGTCGAGCTCGGGAGGCCCCGGCGTGTCCCGCACGCTCTTTCGACATCCGCACATCGTCACCGGAGCGCCGGAGGCGCCGCGGACCAGCGCCCTGCTCGTCGAGGACGGCGTGATCGTCGCCGTGGGGGACGACGCCGTCGCCGCGGCCGGCCGGGTCACCGTCGTGGACCTGCCGGGCGAGGCGGTGCTGCCGGGGCTGCACGACGCCCACATCCATAGCGAGTGGCTGGCCCGCGACCTGGCCGGCGTCGATCTGCGCGCGGCCCGCAGCCTCGACGACGCCCTGCGGCGACTCGGCGAGCACGCGAGGGGGCTGCCTCCCGGGCAGCGGATCGACAGCGGGCGGTGGGACAGCAACCGGTGGCGCCCGCCCGCCGTCCCCGACCGGCACTCCCTCGACCGGGTCGTGGCCGACCGGGTGGTGACGCTGCCGAGCGTCGACGGGCACACCGCATGGGTCAACACGGCCGCCCTGCGCGCCGCGGGCATCACCCGGGACACCCCGGACCCGGTCGGCGGCGAGGTGGTGCGCGACGCGCACGGCGAGCCCACCGGCATACTGCGCGAGAACGCCATCGCCCTCCTCGACGCACTCCCGGAGGCGTCGTCGCCGCTGCGGCCTCTGCTCGAGCGCGCCCAGGACCTGCTGCTGTCGGTCGGGCTCACCTCGATCACCGACCTCGACGGCGAGGACACGCGCGCGGCATACGCCGCCATGCACGCCGACGGCCGGCTGCGCATCCGGGTGCACAAGGGCATCCAGGCCGCCGACCTCGACCGGGCCGTGGCGCAAGGGCGCCGGGCCGGGCAGGGCGACGCGCTGCTGTCGGTGGGCCCGGTGAAGTTCTTCAGCGACGGCGCCCTCGGCTCGCACACCGCGCACATGTCCGAGCCCCTCGCCGGGCACGCGTCGTGCGGGGTGGCCGTCACGCCCTATCCCGTGCTCCTCGAGCGGATCCGGTATGCCGTCGACGCCGGCCTCGACGTGTGCACCCATGCCATCGGCGACGAGGCCAACCGGCTGGTGCTCGACGCCTACGAGGTCGTCCGGGCCGCCGGCTCGGAGGCGCTGCTGCGCGTCGAGCATGCCCAGCACGTGCGACCGACCGACATCGCCCGGTTCGCCCGGCTTGGGGTCATCGCATCGATGCAGCCGAGCCACGCGACCGCGGACTGCGAGCTCGCCGAGGCGCTGCTCGGCGACCGGCCGGTGGCCTCGTATGCGTGGCGCGCCATGCTCGATGCCGGAGTCGCGGTCGCCTTCGGCTCGGACGCCCCGGTCGAGGACCCCAACCCGTTCCTCGGGCTGCATGCGGCAGTGACCCGGCAGCGCGCCGACGGCTTCCCGCCGGGAGGTTGGCAGCCGGCCGAGCGGATCTCGCTCGACGAGGCGGTCGCGGCCTACACGGTCGGAGCGGCGGAGGCGGTCGGGCGCCTGGACGTCGGCCGGCTGGCGGTGGGACAGCGCGCCGATCTCATCGCCGTGGACCGCGACCCGTGGCGGGTGGACCCGCCGGCCCTGCGCGACACCCAGGTGCTCCAGACGGTGGTCGGCGGCGAGCCGGCCCTGCCGCGCTGACCCTCCCCGTCCCCCCCACCTCCCGGTCGAGTGGCCAGTTCCGCACACGCCTCCCCCGGTCGAGTGGCCAGTTCCGCACACGCCCGCACGCACCGAATCGACCACTCGACGAAAGGGTGGAAGCCGCACGAAGCCGGCGGGCCGCCCTGGGCCGCGCCCCGATGCGGAGCGGCCGTCGGCCACCAACCGGCCGCTAGACTGAAGCGGCTCTTGCGGGATTTGTCCGTGTCGGGCACCCGCTGGCGCGCCGACGAGCGCGACGCACCGTCATCACAGGAAGCGCACGACGTGAGGGCAGGAAGCACATGAGCAGCGCCACTGCCGATCGGATCATCGAGGTCAACGGCTCCCCCGTCGACATCAGCGGCCTTCGACCGGTCGGCACCCGGGCCCCGCTGCCCGCTTACGTGCGAGACATGTGGTCCCGTCGATACTTCATCTGGGCCGACGCCCATGCCCGGGCCTTCTCGAGCAACCGGGACATGCTCCTGGGCAACGGCTGGATGATCGGACGGCCGCTCCTCGACGGCTTGGCCTTCTTCCTCGTCTTCGGCGTGATGCTGGGGACGTCCAAAGGTGTCGACAACTACATCGGGTGGCTGCTCGTCGGCGTCTACATCTTCTCCTTCACGACCCGCTCGCTCAGCGGAGGAGCCGCCGCGATGGCTGCTGGGCGCAATCTCATCCGGGCCTTCCCCTTCCCGCGCGCCACCGTGCCGATGGCGATGGTCGTGCGCGAGGTGATCTCCACGTTTCCGGTGATCACGATGATGTTGATCATGATCGCGGCCATTCCTCCGCATGCCAGCATCACCTGGCGCTGGCTGCTCTTCCTGCCGGTGCTCGTCCTGCAGTCCATGTTCAACGCCGGACTCGTGTTCTATGCGGCGCGGATCACCGCGGCCATACCCGACGCGAGGCTGCTCATCGGCTTCCTCACCCGGTTCTGGATGTACGGCTCCGGCGTGATGTTCTCGCTCGACCGCTTCGTCAGCCATCCACGCCTGCTCGCCATCTTGGAGCTCAACCCGCTGTACTGCGTCATCGAGCTCTCCCGCGACCTGCTCGTCTATGGCACGACACCCGATCCGAAGCTGTGGGTGACCCTCTCGCTGTGGGCCGTCTTCACGCCCCTCATCGGCTTCCTCTACTTCTGGCAGGGTGAGGAGTCATACGCTCGTGAGTAACCTCGAGAGCCACCTGGGCACAGAGCTCGTCAGCGGGGATCCCGGCGAGGAGCCGCTTGGCCCCGACGTCGGTGACGTGTCCGAGGACTCCCCGAGGAAGGGCATCGAGGTGCCGCTCGGAGGCCCGACGGTCGTGGTGCAGGACCTGTCGGTGCACTATCGGGTGCCGGTGTCCGCTCGACCCGACGGCCGCACCGAGGAGCAGGGACGAGGGCGAGCCGTGCTGCGACGCCTCGGGTGGTCGAGGTCGGTGACAGTCCGCGCCGTGCGGCAGGTCTCGTTCGTCGTGCGCTCGGGAGAGTCTGTGGGCGTCGTCGGCCACAACGGCTCGGGCAAGAGCACGTTGCTGCGAGTCATCGCCGGCCTCGAGACTCCCACCCATGGGAGGGTCTTCGCCAGTTCCACGCCCGCATTCCTCGGCATCAACGCCGCCCTCCTACCGGAGCTCTCCGGTCGCCAGAACGTCCGCATCGGTCTGCTTGCCATGGGCAAGACTCCCCCTGAGGTCCAGCGGCTCATGTCGGACGTCGTCACCCTCGCCGACATCGGGGACAGCATCGACCTGCCGATGAAGACGTACTCCACCGGAATGGCCGGACGCCTGCGCTTCGCCATCTCAGCCTCCGCGCGCCCCGACATCCTGCTCATCGACGAGGCGCTCGCCGCCGGGGACGCGGCGAGCAAGGAGCGCGCCGAGGCGCGGATGGCCGAGATCCGCAAGGAGGCCGGCACGATCTTCCTCGTCTCGCATGCGGCCCAGACCATCGAGGAGATGTGCACGCGCGCGATCTGGCTGCACCAGGGCGAGCTCATCGCCGACGGCCCCGCCTACGAGACGGCCCGCGCCTACCGGTGGTGGGCATGGAACGTCGCGAAGGGCGAGCACGACAAGGCGACAGGGCTGCTGGAGGACGCCCGCGCCCGGCGCACCGAGACCCCACCTCCTCCCGCCCCGCCCGCCCCCACCGCGAAGAGGAACCCATGAGCAAGCGCGTCATGACCATCTACGGCACCCGCCCCGAGGCGATCAAGGTCGCACCGGTCATCAAGGCGCTCGAGGCCAGCCAGGCCCTCGAGTCGGTCACCGTGGTGACCGGACAGCACCGCGAGATGCTCGACCAGGTCAACGAGATCTTCGGCATCGCCCCGGACCACGACCTTGACGTGTTCGCCCACGGCCAGACGCTCAACGCCTTGATGTCCAAGGTCTTCGACGGCCTCGACGGCGTCCTCGAGTCGGAGGCGCCGGATGCCGTCGTCGTGCAGGGCGACACCTCCACCGTCGCGGCAGCCTCCATCGCCGCGTTCTACCGCCAGATCCCCGTCGTGCACGTCGAGGCCGGCCTGCGCAGCGGCGACATCAGCTCGCCCTTCCCGGAGGAGGCCAACCGCAAGATCACCTCCCAGGTGACGGCGCTGCACCTGGCCCCGACCCCGACGTCCAAGGCCAACCTCGTGCGCGAGGCCGTCGACCCGGGCACGATCGCCGTCACCGGCAACACGGTCATCGACGCGTTGCTGCACACGGTCGGCCAGCAGATCCCCTTCTCCGACCCGCAGCTGTCGGACATCGAGGGCTCCCGCCGCCCGGTCCTTCTCGTGACCACCCACCGCCGGGAGAACTGGAACGTCATGGCGGTCGTCGGCCGGGCCGTCGCGCGCCTCGCCCGGGACTTCCCGGAGTATGCCGTCGTGCTCCCCGCCCATCGCAACCCCATCGTGCGTGACGCCGTCCTTCCCGCCCTCGAAGGGCTCGAGAACGTCCTCGTCACCGAGCCGCTGGCCTACGGCGAGTTCACCCGGATGATGTCGGCGGCGACCATCGTGCTCACCGACTCCGGCGGCGTGCAGGAGGAGGCGCCCTCGCTCGGCAAGCCGGTCCTCGTCATGCGGGAGAACACCGAGCGGCCGGAGGCTGTCGAGGCCGGCACCGTCAAGCTCATCGGCACCGACGAGGAGCGCATCGTCTCGGAGGTGCGCCGCCTGGCCACCGACCCGCAGCACTACGCGAGCATGGCCAACGCGGTGAACCCCTACGGCGACGGCCAGGCTGCCGCCCGCTCCGTCGCCGCCATCGAGCAGCTCCTCGGCGCCGGGTCGCGGCTGCCGGACTTCGGCTCCTAGAGCCACGGCGACCGCGACGCGACAAGATGAAGGCGCAGGAGGGCAGTGAGACGCAGGTCCCTGGTCAGGGCATTGGTGATCGCCCTCGTCGCCGTGCTCACCGTCACCGTCACGGCGCTCTTGCTCACCAATGACCGCGCAGACCAAGGGTTCGGACCTGCGCAGCCTCCCGTGCCGCAGGCGATCCCGGGAGGGTTCGAGGACGATCCCGTGGCGGCCGGGTGGGCCCTGACCCCGGTTCTTGGACACGCTGAATCCAGCATCTGCTGGGGAAGCGAGATGATCCGAGACCATGGCCCGCAAGAACTACTCCGATGAGTTTCGTCGGCAGGCCGTCGACTTGTACGAGTCCACCCCGGGCGCGACGCTGAAAGGCATCGCTGCTGACCTGGGGGTCGTGCGGGGCACCCTGAAGCACTGGGTGGACCAGTACGGCACCGGCAAGAAGACGGCGGCAGACGGAACCACGACCACCCGCCCGATCAGCTCGAGCGGTGGCTCGCAGCCGCCGTCCGGACCGGAGGCTCCGGAGGCGAAGATCGCCCGGCTCGAGGCCCGGGTGTGCCTCGAGGAGCTCGTGGCCCGGGTGGCCGACTACGACATCGACGTCGACGGCATCCGCCGCGTCCACAGCGTCAACGTGCGCGGCTTCGCGTCGCTCCCCACCACGGTGGTGCCCCGATGACCGCCCCGAGGCGAGGCAACAGGACGGAACCCATCGCCTCGGGTCGGTGGGAGCGGTCGTGACGTTCCCCGCGCATCCGCAGCGGCGGGCCGCGGTGGTCACGGGCGCGTCGTCGGGCTTCGGGCAGGCCATCGCCGAGCGACTGGCCGCCGACGGGTGCCCGGTGGTGCTCGGCGCGCGCCGCCTGGAGCGCCTGGAGGAGATGGCCGACAAGATCCGCGCCGACGGGGGCGAGGCGCTCGCCCTCCCCCTCGACCTCGCCGACCCTGCGTCGATCGACGCCTTCGCTGTCGCCGCC
>CALMNV010000296.1 GCA_937873285.1 uncultured Intrasporangium sp.
GGAGCTTCTGGCCGCCTTCGGCCGGGTCGTGACAGACGGCCCGTGGACGGTCGTGCGCCCGCGCGAGGTGGATCGCGTCCCCGACGTCGTCGCGGCCGTCGTCGCCGCCGGTGGCCGCGTCCACGCCGTCGACCCGGCCACGCTCCGGGTCACGGCAGCCGTGCCGAGCGGGGTCAGCACTCCGCAGCTGGCCGTGCAGGGCAACCGCATCTACTACGCGGCCGGAACCCAGCTGCGGTATCTGGCGATCTCCTGAGGCTCCCGCCCCCGACCCCTGCCCGGGGTCGGGGGCCGCATGCACCAGAATGCTTCCCATGCCGCCGACGTCCTCGCCCCGCAGCCTGTCCGGAATGCAGCCGACGAGCGACTCGCTTCACCTGGGCAACTACCTCGGGGCGCTCGTCCACTGGGTGCGGCTGCAGGAGAGCCACCAGGCCTTCTACTTCGTGGCGGACCTCCACTCGCTCACGGCCGCCCCGGACCCAAGGGTGCTGCGCGAGCGCACCCGCGTCACGGCGGCCCAGTTCCTTGCCGCCGGAGTCGACCCGAGCCGCTCGGTCCTCTTCGTCCAGAGCCACGTCCACCAGCACGTCCAGCTCTCCTGGGTGCTCGCCACCCTCACCGGCTTCGGCGAGGCGAGCCGGATGACCCAGTTCAAGGACAAGGTCGCCAAGGGGATGCCGGCCAACGTCGGGCTGTTCACCTATCCCGTCCTCATGGCGGCCGACATCCTCATCTACGACCCGGAGGTGGTCCCGGTCGGTGAGGACCAGCGCCAGCACCTCGAGCTCTCCCGCGACCTGGCCCTCCGGGTCAACCAGCGGTTCGGCGACACGCTCGTCGTGCCGGAGCCGCACATCGTGGCGGGGACGGCGAAGATCCAGGACCTGCAGGATCCGACCGCCAAGATGAGCAAGTCCCTCTCCAGCCAGGCGGGGCTGCTCTCCGTCCTCGACGACCCCGCCACGGTGGCGAAGAAGATCCGCTCCGGTGTCACCGACACCGGGCGCGACGTGCGCTACGACCCGGTGGCAAAGCCGGGGGTGTCCAACCTGCTGACGATCCACTCCGCGCTGTCTGGGACGCCGATCCCGCAGCTGGAGGACGCCTTCGTCGGACGCGGCTACGGAGACCTGAAGAAGGAGGTCGCCGAGGTTGTCGTCACCGCCCTGACGCCGTTCCGGGAGCGGACCCTGGAGCTGATGGCCGATCCGGCCCAGCTCGACGCGATCCTCGCCGACGGGGCCGACCGGGCCGCGGCGGTGGCCGAGTCCACGGTGCGGCGCGTCTACGACCGGGTGGGCCTGCTTCCCCGCGCATCCCGGGCCTGACGAGGGTGCGGTGGCAGGTCGTGAGGTCGACGTGGCCGGTGGCCTGATGCCCGACGCTGCGCAGGGACCGGGTCCGACGACGATCGGTGTCTCGATCGCCGTCCCGGACCCGCACGGGTCCTTCCTGCAGCAGCAGCGCGCGGACTTCGGGGACCACTGCGCGTGGCAGATCCCGGCCCACGTCACCTTGTTGCCGCCGACCACCGTGTCGGCGCAGACGTATGCCGCCATGCGCGCGCACTGCGCCGACGTGGCCGCCGCGCACGCCCCCTTCGAGGTGGTGCTGCGCGGCACCGGCACCTTCCGCCCTGTCTCCGACGTCGTCTTCATCCAGGTCGCCAAAGGCGTCTCCGCGTGTGAGCGGCTCGAGATCGCGCTGCGCTCCGGCCCGGTGCTGCGCCGCCTCGACTTCTACTACCACCCGCACGTGACGGTGGTGCACGACGCCGCGGCCGAGGCGCTCGACCGCGCCTTCGAGGAGCTGGCGGGCTTCTCGGCCACGTTCACGGTCAGGGCCTTCCACCTCTACGAGCTGGGTGACGACGGTGTCTGGCGACCCGCCGAGGAGTTCCGCCTCGGGGGGCGCTGACAGTGACCAGGCTGCGCGCCTTGTGGCAGAGACTTCAGGACACGTCCGCGCTGCGGGCGTGGAAGCGCTACGGGCAGGCCAACGGCGACCTGCTCGCCGGCGGCATCGGCTACTTCGCGTTCTTCTCGATCTTCCCGGCCCTCGCCCTCGGCTTCACGATCTTCGGTGCCGTGCTGGGTGGCCGGCCGGACCTGCTGGAGGCGATCGGCAACACCCTCAACGAGACGCTGCCCGGGATGGTGCGCACCGCCGCGCAGCCGGACGGCATCATCGGGCTCTCTGCCCCGGCCGCCTCGACGCTGACCATCACCGGCATCGTGTCCGCCGTGACGCTGCTCTACAGCGGCTCCGGGTGGATCGGCGCGCTGCGCACGGGCATCCGGGCCGTCTTCGGCCTCGAGGGCAGCGTCGGCAACCCCGTGGTGACCAAGCTTCGCGACCTCGGCGTGCTCGCCACACTCGGGGTGGGGGTGGCGCTCTCGGCCCTTCTCACCGGCTCGGTGGGCGGGCTCGCCGGTCGGCTGGCGGGCTGGGTCGGGCTCCCGGGCGAGGGAGTGCTCGTCGCCGCGGCCGGCCTCGCCGTCGGCCTGGCCGTCGACACCCTGCTGCTGGTCGTGCTGCTGCGGGTGCTCTCCCGCGTGCCGCTGCCGTGGGCCAACGTGCGCCGTGCCGCCCTGGTGGGTGCGGCGGCGCTGACCCTGCTGAAGTTCTTCGGCGGCCAGCTCATCGCCTATGCGAGCGCCAACCCGCTCCTCGGCGCCGTCGCCGTGGCCGTCGGGCTGCTCTTCTGGCTCAACCTCATGGCCCGGGTGGTCCTCCTCGCCGCCGCCTGGGCCGCCAACGACGTCGACCTCTCCCGCCCGGCGGCGCTGGCCGCCGCCGACCTGCCCACGGGAGCCGGAGGCGGCTCGGGGGCCGGCCCGGGTCCCCGATAGCGGGGCGCGCCGGCGCCGCCCCGAGGCAGGTGGCCCGAGCCCCTGCCGCGCACCGAGCCGCGCTGCTGCCCCGCTCCACCGCAGCGCTGCGACGGGCCCCGTGCCATAGTGCGAGGAGCGGGACGCCGTGCCCGTCGGGCGAGGCAGCCCGGTCCCCGAGGAGGTCCGCCGATGGGCTACTACCGCAGCGTCGGTTCCGTGCCGCCGAAACGGCACACGCAGCACCGGGCGCCCGACGGCTCGCTCTACGCCGAGGAGCTCATGGGGGAGGAGGGGTTCTCCTCCGACTCCTCGCTGCTCTATCACCGGCACGTGCCGTCCGCCATGGTCGCGAGCGAGCCGTGGCAGCTGCCCGAGCACCGGACCACGCCGAACCATCCCCTGCGACCGCGTCACCTGCGCCTGCACGAGCTGTTCGCCCCCCAGAGCTGGCCGGACACCGACCTCGTCACCGGGCGCCGGCTGCTGCTCGCCAACGCGGACGTGCGTCTTGAGTACGTCGTGGGCGCCAAGGACTCACCGCTCTACCGGTCTGGGATCGGTGACGAGCTGGTCTACATCGAGGACGGCGAGGTGCGGGTGGAGACGGTCTTCGGCGTCATCGAGGCCGGCTCCGGTGACTACGTCGTGATTCCCCGGTCGACCACGCACCGGTTCCTGCCCCGCGGGAGCCAGCCGGTCCGGGCCTACGTCGTCGCCTCCGCGAGCCACATCACCCCGCCGCACCGCTACCTGTCGCGCTTCGGGCAGCTGCTCGAGCACGCCCCCTACTGCGAGCGTGACCTGCGCGGGCCGAGCGAGCCCTTCGAGCTGGAGGGCCGCGACGTCGAGGTCTACGTCAAGCATCCCGGCGGTGGCGCGGTGGTCGGCACCCGGGTGACGATGCCGCACCACCCGTTCGACGTCGCGGGCTGGGACGGCTGCCTCTACCCGTGGGCCTTCTCCATCTCAGACTACGAGCCGCTGACCGGGCGGATCCACCAGCCGCCGCCGAGTCACCAGGTCTTCGAGGGCCGCGGCTTCGTCGTGTGCAACTTCGTGCCACGCAAGGTCGACTACCACCCGCTCGCCATCCCGGTGCCCTACTACCACGCCAACGTCGACTCCGACGAGGTGATGTTCTATGTCGGAGGGGACTACGAGGCTCGCAAGGGCTCGGGCATCGCCCAGGGCTCGGTCTCGGTGCACCCGGGCGGCCACACCCACGGCCCGCAGCCGGGAGCGGTGGAGCGCTCGCTCGGCGCGACGTTCTTCGACGAGCTCGCGGTCATGGTCGACACCTTCCGCCCTCTCGAGCTCGGCGAGGGGGCGCTGGCCTGCGAGGACCCGGACTACGCGTGGTCGTGGGCACGGCCGGCGCAGTGAGCCGTATCCCGATCCCGGCCGGGTCCCCCTACGGCCTCGACAACCTGCCCTACGGCGTCTTCTCGACGCCCGGTGGCGGCCCGCGCGTCGGGGTGCGGGTCGGCGACACCGTCCTGGACCTCGCCGCGACGCTCGGCGACGAGGCCTTCGCCCGGCCAACCCTCAACGACTTCCTGGCGCAGGGTCGCGAGGCCTGGGCGAAGACCCGCCGCCGGGTCCGGGCCCTCGTCGACGGGGAGCCACCCGCGTATGCCGTGCTGCCCCTCGCGGCGGCGCGCATGCACCGTCCGTTCGACGTGGGCGACTACGTCGACTTCTACTGCTCCGAGCACCATGCGAGCAACGTCGGTCGGCTGTTCCGCCCCGGGCAGGAGCCGCTGACGCCGAACTGGAGGCATCTGCCCATCGGCTACCACGGTCGTGCGGGCACCGTCGTCGTCAGTGGCACCGAGATCCGCCGTCCCTGCGGCCAGCGTCGCGGCGCCGACGGGCCGGTCTTCGGTCCGTCGACCCAGCTCGACGTCGAGGCGGAGCTCGGCTTCGTCGTGGGCTCCGGCTCGCCGCTCGGCTCGCGGGTGAGGACACAGGACTTCGACGAGCACGTCTTCGGCGTGGTGCTGCTCAACGACTGGTCGGCGCGCGACATCCAGGCCTGGGAGTACGTGCCGCTCGGCCCGCACCTCGGCAAGA
Organism: uncultured Intrasporangium sp.; assembly: GCA_937873285.1. Lineage (GTDB taxonomy): Bacteria > Actinomycetota > Actinomycetes > Actinomycetales > Dermatophilaceae > CALMNV01. Next base: position 4,911 of record CALMNV010000296.1, read on the forward strand.
GCTTCGCGACCTCGATCTCGGCGTGGGTGGTGCCGATGGCAGCCCTCGCCTCGGCTCGGGTGCCCACGCCCGCCCAGGGGCCGAAGCTGCCCTATCTGGCCATGGAGCGGCCGTGGGGGCTCGACGTGCAGGTGCGCGTGGAGTGGAACGGTGTCGAGGTGAGCCGCCCGCCCTACCGGGAGACCTACTGGTCGCCCGCGCAGATGCTCGCCCACTTGACGGTCGCGGGGGCCTCGACCCGCCCAGGGGACCTCTTCGCCTCCGGCACGATCTCCGGTCCCGGGTCGGGGGAGCGAGGGTCCTTCCTCGAGCTGACCTGGGGTGGCGCGGAGCCGGTCGACGTCGGAGGCAGGCCGAGCACGTTCGTCGAGGACGGCGACGAGATCGTGCTCAGCGCTGCCGCGCCCGGCCCGGCCGGCTCGCGGATCGGCTTCGGCGAGTGCCGTGGGCGCATCCTGCCCGCCCGGCCGCTGGAGTGCTGACCACGCGAGGGCCGGGCGCGAGCGGTGCCCCGACCTGTGTTCGGGACGGCGAAAGGTGCTGCGGTCGGCGGACTATCAGGCGCGTCTGCACTTTTCGCCGTCCCGAGCACGTTTCCCACCTTCTCGCGACGGCCGGAGGTCTCAGGAGCTGGCTCGCAGGGCGTGCCGGAGGTCCTGGTTGAGCTGGGAGATGACGTCCTGCGGGATCTCCTTCGGGCACGCGAGCGAGCAGGCGCCCACGTTGGTGCAGCCGCCGAAGCCCTCGTGGTCGTGCTGGCTGAGCATCGTGACGACCCGGGAGCTGCGCTCCGGCTGCCCCTGCGGCAGCTCGCCTAGGTGAGTGACCTTGGCCCCGAGGAAGAGCATGGCCGACGCGTTGGGGCACGCCGCGACGCAGGCTCCGCACTGGATGCAGGCGGCCGCCATGAATGCCCGGTCCGCGTCCGGCTTGGGCACCGGCACCGAGTGGGCCTCGGGGGCCGACCCGGTGTTGGCGCTGATGTAGCCGCCCGCCTGGACGATCCGGTCGAGAGCCGAGCGGTCGACGACGAGGTCCTTGATGACGGGGAACGCGTCGGCCCGCCAGGGCTCGACGGTGATCTCGTCACCGTCGGAGAAGGAGCGCATGTGCAGCTGGCAGGTCGTCGTGACCTCCGGCCCGTGCGCCTGCCCCGAGATCATCAGGGCGCAGGAGCCGCAGATC
>CALMNV010000297.1 GCA_937873285.1 uncultured Intrasporangium sp.
GACGGTCGAGACGCACGTGTCCTCGGTGCTGCGCAAGCTGCAGCTGTCCTCCAGGCACGAGCTGACCGCCTGGGCGATGGGCCGCCGCCTGCTCTAGGTGGCGCTCGACCAGGGCGGAGCGGGCGCATCGAGCGCCGCGGATCGATGGGCTGGACCACCCGGTCGGTCAACGGGCCGGAGGTGCTGCCCGGACGACACGGAGTGCGCTCGCCCGACGCGACCCTCGCCGGGGGCGACGACCTCACCGGCCTGCCCACTCCTCGTGAGGCCGAGTTAACGGGCACGTCACGCCGGGGCGACGTCGCGCAACACGGGCTTCCTAGCGTGACGCTCACGCCAACCTCAGGAGGGCCCATGACCACGACGAGCAGCACCGCGACCTCGGCCGGCGACCCGCCCGGCGCGACGGCCGTCCCCGGCACCGACCCCGCCCCGGCCTCTGCAGCCGGACGCCTGTCGCTCGCGAGCCGCCTGCGCGCTCGCCTCGCACCCCGCAGCCGGGTGATCCACGACTGGGACCCCGAGGACGAGGCGGCCTGGGAGGCGGGCAACAAGGGCATCGCCCGGCGCAACCTCATCTGGTCGGTCGCGACCGAGCACGTCGGCTTCTCGATCTGGTCCATCTGGTCGGTCATGGTGCTCTTCCTGCCGCAGGCCGTCTACGGCTTCACCGCCGCCGACAAGTTCGCGCTCGTGGCCGTGCCGACCCTCGTCGGCGCCCTGCTCCGCATCCCCTACACCATGGCCACCGCCCTCTTCGGCGGGCGCAACTGGGCGGTCGTCAGCGGCTTCGTCCTCCTCGTGCCCACGGTCGCCACGTGGTATCTCGTGGCCAACCCCGGCCACTCCCTCGGCACCTTCCTCGTCGTCGCGGCGCTCGCCGGCCTCGGGGGCGGCAACTTCGCCTCCTCGATGACGAACATCAACGCCTTCTACCCGCAGCGTCTCAAGGGCTGGGCGCTCGGGCTCAACGCGGGCGGGGGCAACATCGGTGTGCCGGTGATCCAGCTCGTCGGGCTGCTCACCATCGCGACCCTGGGCAACCGCCGGCCCGAGGTGGTGTGCGCCGTCTACCTCGTGCTGCTCGCGGCGGCCTCCGTCGGCGCGGCCCTCTTCATGGACAACCTCGACCACCGGACCGCAGACCCGCGGGCGCTGGTGGAGGTGCTGCGGCACGCCGACTCGTGGGTCATCTCGCTGCTCTACATCGGCACCTTCGGCTCGTTCATCGGCTTCGGCTTCGCCTTCGGGCAGGTGCTCAACCTCACCTTCCTCACCGACGTGACCAACGGCCGGCCGGCCACCGCCACGGCGGCCCAGGCAGCGGCCGCGAGCCTGCAGGCCGCCCAGATCGCCTTCCTCGGCCCCTTGCTCGGCTCCCTCAGCCGGGTCTGGGGCGGCCGTCTCGCCGACCGCCGTGGCGGCGGGTCGGTCACCTTCCTCGCCTTCGCCGGGATGACCCTCGCCGGCGGGGTGGTGACGCTTGCCAGCCGCTCCGACGACGTGACGCCCGGGGCGGCGACCGGTCCCCAGCTGGCCGGCCTCATCGGCGGCTTCGTCGCGCTGTTCCTCCTCTCCGGGATCGGCAACGGCTCCGTCTACAAGCTGATCCCCGCCATCTTCGAGGAGAAGTCGCACCGGCACACCGGCTCGGAGCGCTCTCGCACCCAGTGGTCCCGGAGCATGTCCGGCGCGCTCATCGGGATCGCCGGGGCCGTCGGGGCGCTCGGCGGAGTCGTGATCAACCTGGGGCTGCGCGCGTCCTATCTCGGCGCCGCCGCCTCGGCCACCGCGGCATTCGTCGCCTTCACGCTCTGCTACCTCGTCTTCGCCATCCTGACCAGGGCGCGATACCGATGAGCACGCCGGCCGCGGCCCCGCCCAGCTCCACCCTGCCGAGCGCGCCGGCGGGCACCGCGACACACTGCCCCTACTGCGGCCTGCAGTGCGCGATGACGCTGTCGGGCTCAGCCGCCGCCGACCTCGCAGTCACCCCCCGGCGCTTTCCCACCAACAGGGGCGGCCTGTGCCAGAAGGGCTGGACGAGCGCCGAGGTCGTCCGGTCCACCGAGCGGGTCACCACCCCGCTGGTGCGCCGGGACGGCGCCCTCGTCCCGGCGACGTGGGACGACGCGCTCGACCTCGTGGCCGCCGGTATCCGCCGGGCCCAGCACGCACACGGCGACGACGCCGTCGCCGTCTTCGGCGGCGGCGGCCTCACCAACGAGAAGGCCTACCAGCTGGGCAAGTTCGCTCGGGTGGCGCTGCGCACCTCCCAGGTCGACTACAACGGCCGGTGGTGCATGTCGTCGGCCGCAGCCGCCGGCATCCGCTGCTTCGGCCTCGATCGCGGGCTGCCCTTCCCGGTGACCGACCTGAGCTCGGCGCAGGCGATCCTCCTGCTCGGCGCCAACCCGGCCGAGACCATGCCACCGTTCCTCACGCACCTGGCCACGGCCGCCGACGCCGGAGGACTGATGGTGGCCGACCCGCGCCTCACGGCCACCGCCGCCAAGGCGGTGGACGGCGGCGGCCTGCACCTGCCGGTGCGGCCCGGGACCGACACCGCGCTCGCCCTGGGGCTGCTCCACGTCGCGATGACCGAGGGGTATGCCGCCCGCGACTACATCGAGCGGCGCACCATCGGCTTCGACCAGGTCTGGGCGGTCGCCGCGCAGTGGCTGCCCGAGCGCACCGAGCGCGTCACCGGCGTGTCAGCGGAGAGTCTGCGCGCCGTCGTGCGCACCCTGGCCCGGGCGAGGGACACCGACCGCGGGGCGTACATCCTCTCGGCCCGCGGCAGCGAGCAGCACGCCTCCGGCACCGACACCGTCACGGCCGACACACTCGACACCTTCGAGCAGTGCGAGAACGTCGCGATCCGTGACGTCGGCAGCGTCAGCGACGTGCCGGAGGATGCGGCGCCGAAGGTCGCGATCAGCGCGCCGTCGGCGTGGGCCGTGCTGTCGACGGTCGCGCCGAACACGATCACCGCGACCGCGACCGACGACAAGGGCATCAAGCA
>CALMNV010000298.1 GCA_937873285.1 uncultured Intrasporangium sp.
GCGGCGCGCAGCTGCTCGGCGAGCTGGTGGTAGAGCGGAACTGGCGTCTCCCGGTCGATCCTGACGTCAACGGGCGTGACCATGCCCACAGCCTAGCGACAGAAGAGGCGAGGTAATGACGTGTGCATGTCAGCACACACGGGCGCTCTCACCGTGGCGCCTTCACCACCAGCACGGGCAGGTCGGCGTCGAGCAGGACGTTCTGCGTGACGCTCCCGAGGAACGCCTTGCCGACCGGGGAGCGCCGGCGAGCACCGATGACGAGCAGGTCGGGGCCCAGCTCCCGGACGGCACCGAGGATGGCCTCGGAGACTCCGGAGATCTCCCTGCCGCCGGCCACGAGCCGCACCTGCCAGCGGACCGTCGACAGCTCCGTGCCCTCGAGCACGTCCTCGACCGCGTCGGAGATGCCGGCTCGATGCGCCTGCGCGATGTCGGCGTCGAGCGACTCGACGACGTGGATCACGACGAGCTCCGTTGCCCGGTATGCCGCCTGGCGGGCTCCCTCGACCAGTGCGAGCCGGCTCGAGGGCTGGGGGTGGTGGGCGACTGCGACGCTCATCTGCCGCCCCCGTCAGCTCTGCTGCAGCTCGTGCGAGAGCTCGGTCAGCTCGTCGCCGCCGGCCATCTGCCGGGTCAGCTCGTCGAGGGCGACCTCGGACCGCTTCTTGTCGAGCACTGCCTGCCCGAGCTTGAGGATGACGAAGTGGTTGCCGACGAGGTAGGCGTGGTGCGGGTTGTGCGTGATGAAGACGACGCCGAGACCGGCGTCGCGCGCCGCGGCCGTGTACTTCAGCACCACTCCGGACTGCTTGACGCCGAGCGCCGCGGTCGGCTCGTCGAGGATGAGCACCCTCGCGCCGAAGTAGACCGCCCGGGCGATGGCCACGCACTGACGCTGGCCACCGGACAGGGTCCCGATGGGCTGGTTGATGTCCTTGACCGTGACGCCCATCTTGCGCAGCTCCTCGTCGGCGATGCGCTTCATGTCCTTGACCTTGAGGCTGCCGAACGGACCACGGCCGCTGACCAGCTCGGAGCCGAGGAAGAAGTTGCGCCACACCTCCATGAGGGGGACGACCGCGAGGTCCTGGTAGACCGTCGCGATCCCGTGGTCGAGGGACTCACGCGGAGAGGAGAAGGAGACCTCCTTGCCGTCGACCTTCACAGAGCCCTCGTTGTGCGGGTGCAGGCCGGAGATGATCTTGATGAGGGTCGACTTGCCCGCCCCGTTGTCACCGAGCACGCAGGTGACCTCGCCGGCGCGCACGGTGAGGTTGATGCCCTTGAGCGCCCGGATCGCGCCGTAGGTCTTGCCGACGTTGCGCATCTCGACGAGCGGCTCGCCGGACTGCAGATGCGGGTCGGCGTGGCCGGCCAGGGTGTCGGTCATGTCAGCCCACCTTTCGGGCGGTCGAGAGCTTCTTGACATAGAGGTTGACCATGACGGCGAGGAGGAGCATGACGCCGAGGAAGGCGCGGAACCAGTTCGGGTCCCACCCGGCATACACGATGCCGAGGCTCGTCATGCCGAAGATGAACGCGCCGATGGCGACGCCGAGGGCGTTGCCGAAGCCGCCCGTGAGCAGGGTGCCGCCCACGACCGCGGCGATGATGTAGAGGAACTCGTTGCCGATGCCGTTTCCCGCCTGCAGGGTGTCGAACTTGTAGAGCGTGTGCATGCCGACGAACCAGCCGAGGAACGCCACGGTCATGAACAGCCCGATCTTGACCTTGCGCACCGGCACGCCGACCGCGCGGGCCGAGTCGGCGTTGCCCCCGGAGGCGTAGATCCAGTTGCCGACCTTGGTCCGTTGCAGGATCCAGGCGGAGAGCACGACGAAGAGCAGCCACCAGAGCACCGTGACCTCGACGGTGACGGTGCCCACCCGAAAGCTCGAGGCGAAGACCGCGTCCAGGGAGCTGTAGCCCGCCATCTGGTTGATGTTCGGCGTCGAGACCGACCCGGTGACCAGCTTGGTCACGCCGAGGTTCGCGCCTTGGAGCACGAAGAAGGTGCCTAGTGTGATGAGGAACGACGGGATCCCCGTGCGCACCACGAGGTAGCCGTTGAGAAAGCCGAGCGCCAGCGAGAAGGCGAGGGAGAGGAGCGCCCCGACCCACAGGTTGATCCCGAGCTGGTAGCAGAACATCGCGTTGACGAGGCCGGCCGTGGTGACGATGACGCCGGCGGAAAGGTCGAACTCTCCGCCGATCATCAGCATCCCCACCGCGACGGCGACGATGCCGATCGTCGAGGACTGGTAGAGCACGGTGAACAGCGATCCGGGCGACCGGAAGGCCGGGGCCACCGCGAGGAAGAAGACGAAGATGACGACGGCCGCGACAAGGGCGCCCACCTCCGGCCGGGCGAGCAGGCGGTTCGACCAGCCGAGCGTGACCCGGTTCGAGGTCTCCGCCGGCGCGGCCGGAGGAGTCTGCGTGGTTTGGCTCATGGCATTGCTCCGATCCGGTACGCCGAGCAGGCGGCCGGCCCGGTGTCGGGCCGGCCGCCTGGCGGGCTAGCGGGTGTTGTTCTTCGCGAAGGGGAGGATGGCGTCGATGTTCTTCGCGTCGACGAAGGAGGGGCCGGTCAGGACCGGCTTGCCCCCACCGATGTCGTTGCCGTTCTTCTTGTACAGATAGAGCGACTGGACCGCGAGGTAGCCCTGCACGTAAGGCTGCTGGTCGATCGAGAACTGGATCTTGCCGTCCTTGATGGCCTGCGCCGCGTCCTGGTTGAGGTCGAAGGTGATCAGCTTGGCTGAGCTGCCCGACTGGTCGATGGCCTTGAGCGCGTCGAGCGCGATGGGGGCTCCGAGCGTCACGATGTAGTCGATCGACTTGTCCTGCGAGAGCTTGGCCTGCAGCGCCGAGACCACCGACGGGTCGTCTGCCCCGTTGACCTGGATGTTCTCCGTCGCGGGCGCGGCGCTCTTCACGCCGGCGCACCGGGCCTCCAGCGCCACCGACCCGGCGGCCTGGATGACGCACAGGGGCTTCTTGGCGCCCGCTTCCGTGATCCGCTTGCCAGCGGTGGTGCCCGCCAGGGTCTCGTCGGACCCGAAGTACATCAGCGCCCCGACCTTCTGATACTGGTCGATACCCGAGTTGAAGGCGACGACGGGGATGTTGGCGCTCGCCGCGGACTTCACCGCGCCGGCCAGCGCGTCCGGCGTTGCCAGCGTGGTGGCGATGCCGTCGACCTTGGAGTCGACCGCGTTCTGGATGAGCGTCGCCTGCTTGGACGGCTCCGGGTCGTTGGAGTACTTGAGGGTGATGCCGTTGTTCTTCGCCGCCTGGTTGGCGCCGGCCTTGATCTTGTCCCAGAACGTGTCGCCGGGGGTCTCGTGCGTGACCATGGCGAAGGTGTAGCCGGAGTTGTCACCGGCGCCACCGCCACCGCCGGTGCCGCCGGCGGAGGTCGAGGGCGCGCCGCCGCTGCTGCAGGCAGCCGCGACCAGTGCGACGGCGGTGGCCACGCCGGCGACTTTCGCGCTCTTTCGAGCTCGAGGAAGGGTCATCGAGAGTTCCTTTCGTCAGGTCGCGGGGTGATCCGGTCGACTGACGCGGCGCGACGAGCTGTGGCGGAGGTGGTGCTGAGCGGCTGGGGAAGTCGTGTCCGACCCCGAAAGCGGGGGCTCGGACCGGGTCGTGCCCGAGACTGCCGCTCCTGACACCTCGTCGGGCGCCGTTGCGGTGCTGGGCTCGTCCGGTGGACGGATGCGGGCGAGGTCGTCGCCGTGACGCGGGCCGGCTCGCGAACGCAGGTGCGGCTCGCAGGCCAGCGCCGGCGTGGTGTCCATGACCGCAATGAGCCTCCATCTCGGCGACGGTGCCGGCAAGAGCGAGGATGCAGGAGCGGCGGTCGCGCTGTCAAGAGTTTGACCAAACAGCAGAATGTCCTAACAAACGCTTGACAGGTCGCGGCGGAGCGTCGACCATCGGGAGGAGCCGCGAGTCGAGCGCTCTGCAGACGACCACCGCAACCAGCGAGGAGTAGCCCCATGTGCATTCCACCGGCCGTCCGCGGGATCGTCGGACCGTCTCCCGCGCAGACCTCCGGTGTCCTCGACGAGGTCGGTGGGTGGTGAGCCGCGGCCCGGAGGTCTTCGACGTGGTCGCCATCGGGCGCACCGGGGTCGACATCTATCCGCTGCAGCACGGCACCGGGCTGGAGCACGTGCGCACCTTCGAGAAGTTCCTCGGCGGAAGCGCCACGAACCTCGCCGTGGCGGCGGCCCGGCACGGGCACCGGACCGCCTTGGTGACCCGCACCGGCCGCGACCCCTTCGGTCGCTTCATCCACGAGGCCCTGCGGAGCTTCGGGGTCGACGCCACCTTCGTCACCGAGGCCGACGGGCCACCGACGCCGGTGACCTTCTGTGAGGTGTTCCCACCCGACCACTTCCCGCTCTACTTCTACCGTTACCCGACCGCCCCCGACCTGCTTCTCGAGTCGGACGCCCTGCCCCTCGCCGCGATCCGGGAGGCCGCCCTCTACTGGTCCACCGTGACCGGCCTCTCGCAGGAGCCCAGCCGCACGGCTCACTTCACGGCGTGGCAGGCCCGCGGGCGGCGCACGCTCACGGTGCTCGACCTCGACTACCGCGCCACCTTCTGGCCCTCCCGAGACGAGGCGAGCGAGCACGTGGGCGCAGCCCTCGACCTCGTCACGGTGGCGGTCGGCAACCGGGAGGAGTGCGAGGTGGCGGTCGGGGAGACCGACCCGCATCGCGCGGCCGACGCGCTGCTGGAGCGAGGCGTCGAGCTCGCAGTCGTCAAGCAGGGCCCCAAGGGCGTGCTCGCGGCGACGCGCGAGGAGCGGGTCGAGGTGGCACCCCATCCGGTCGAGGTCGTCAACGGCCTCGGCGCCGGAGACGCGTTCGGCGGTGCGCTATGCCATGGTCTGCTCCGAGGGTGGGACCTGCGCCGCACCATGGAGTTCGCCAACGCCGCGGGAGCCATCGTCGCCTCCAAGCTGGAGTGCTCCAGCGCGATGCCGACGACCGCCGAGGTGGAGCAGCGCCTCGCCGCCGGCATCATCTCCGGCACCGCCCCAGCAACCGCCCCCCTTCCCGTCGTCGAGGAGTCCCGATGACCACCACCTCGCACGCGCACCGCGTCGCGGTCGCCGACCTCACCGAGACGAGGGTGCGCCAGCCCACCCGGATCACCGCCGCCTGGGCGGAGCGTCAGCGCCGCCCGCTCGTGGAGCAGGACGGTCGCCTGCTCGTCGTGGCGGCGGACCATCCCGCCCGAGGGGCGCTCGGGGTGCGGGGGCACCGCTCCGCCATGGCCAGCCGCACCGACCTGCTCGAGCGCCTCGTCACCGCCCTCGAGCGCCCCGGTGTCGACGGTGTGCTCGGCACGCCGGACGTCCTCGACGACCTGCTCCTGCTCGGCGCCCTCGAGGGCAAGCTCGCCATCGGCTCGATGAACCGCGGCGGGGTGCAGGGCGCCTCCTTCGAGCTCGACGACCGCTTCACGGCATACAACGCGGACGAGATCGCGGCCCGCGGCCTCGACGGGGGCAAGATGCTCACCCGCATCTGCCTGGCCGACCCGGGCACCGCCAGCACGCTGGAGGCCAGTGCCCGCGCGGTGAGCCAGCTCGCTGCGCACGGCATCATGGCGATGGTCGAGCCGTTCATGTCGGTCTGGGACGACGGCCGGGTGCTCAACCTGCTCGACCCAGACTCGACGATCCGGTCGGTCGCGATCGCGGCGGGTCTTGGGGCGTCGAGCGCGCACACCTGGCTCAAGCTGCCCGTCGTCGACGAGCTCGACCGGGTCATGGACGCGACCACCCTGCCGACGCTCCTCCTCGGCGGTGACCCCACCGGGCACCCCGACGACACGTATGCCGCGTGGCGCCGGGCCCTGTCCCTGCCCGCGGTGCGCGGCCTCGTCGTCGGACGGGCGCTGCTCTATCCGCCTGACGGGGACGTGGCCTCGGCTGTCGACATCGCGGCCGGGCTCGTGCACGGGGGCGGGATCGCGTGACCGACACCGCCCGCTGGGTGCGCCCGCACGGCGCCGCGAGCACCGGAGACTGGGCCACCGTGATCGACGACACCGTCGCCGGCTGGTCCCACACGAGCCTGCATGTCGCCGACCTCACGCCCGGTGCCAGTCGGTCGCTGGCGGCCGGCGCGCAGGAGCGCGTCGTCGTGCCCCTCCGCGGCTCGGTCACCGTCACCGCGCTCGACGCGCACGGCACGCAGCACGAGGCTCGGCTGGCGGGACGGTCCTCGGTGTTCGCGGGCCCCACCGACGTCGCCTGGGCGTCTCGCGGCTGCGCCGTGACGGTTCGCGCCGATGACGGCCCGGCCACGGTGGCCGTCTGCGGGGCGCGAGTGGCCGCCGAGAGGGAGGCCCACACGTCCGTGTTCCGGCACGTCGCGGTGTCGGACGTGCCCGTCGAGCTGCGCGGCGCCGGCAGCGCGTCGCGGGAGGTGCGCAACTTCGGCACACCGGGGGTCCTCGACGAGGCCGACTCGATCATCGCGTGCGAGGTGCTCACCCCGGCGGGCAACTGGAGCTCCTACCCCCCGCACAAGCACGACGAGGAGCGGCCCGGTGTGGAGACCGAGCTGGAGGAGATCTACTACTTCCAGGTGCAGGCGACCGGCCACGGGGCCGGTGGTCAGGGCGACCCCGGTCATGCGGAGGACGGAGCGGGGGGCGGCGCCCCCCGTGGGTTGGGTTACCTGCGCGTCTACGGCACCGCCGAGCGCCCGATCGACGTCCTCGCCGAGGTGCGCTCCGGTGACGTGGTGCTCGTGCCGCACGGCTGGCACGGCCCGGCCATGGCGCCGCCCGGCTACGACCTCTACTACCTCAACGTCATGGCCGGGCCGGGCCCGGAGCGCGCCTGGCTCATCTGCGACGATCCGGCGCACGGCTGGGTGCGCGACACCTGGCCGACGCAGCCGTTCGACCCGCGACTCGCACGAGGAGGCCAACGATGACCGACAGCAACCAGACCCTGCGTCTGACCGTGGCGCAGGCCGTGGTGCGCTTCCTCGCCAACCAGTGGAGCGAGCGCGACGGCCATCGCCAGAAGCTGATCGCCGGGTGCTTCGGCATCTTCGGCCACGGCAACGTCGCCGGCATCGGCCAGGCGCTGCTGCAGAACGAGCTGGCCTCTGCCGCAGGGCAGTCCGCCGAGCATTTGCCCTACGTGCTGGCGCGAAACGAGCAGGCGATGGTGCACACGTCCGTGGCCTACGCCCGTCAGAAGGACCGCCTCCAGACGTGGGCGTGCACCGCCTCGGTCGGGCCCGGCTCGACGAACATGCTCACCGGAGCGGCCCTCGCCACGGTCAACCGGATCCCCGTGCTGCTGCTGCCCTCCGGCACCTTCGCCACACGCGCCTCCGCGCCGGTGCTCCAGGAGCTGGAGACGCCGTATGCCGGGGACGTGACGGTCAACGACGCGTTCCGGCCGCTGTCCCGCTTCTTCGACCGGGTCGACCGGCCCGAGCAGCTCCCTGCGGCGCTGCTCGGGGCCATGCGGGTGCTCACGGACCCGGTCGAGACCGGTGCCGTCACCGTCGCGCTGCCCCAGGACGTGCAGGCCGAGGCCTTCGACTGGCCGGTCGAGCTGTTCGCGCCGCGGGTGTGGCGTGTGCCGCGGCCGGTGCCCGAGGCGGTGGACATCGCGGATGCCGCCGAGCTCGTCCGCGCCGCGAAGCGCCCGCTCATCGTCGCCGGAGGGGGCGTGCACTACTCCGGCGCCGAGGACGCGCTGCGGGCGCTGTGCGAGCAGACCGGCATACCGGTAGGGGAGAGCCAGGCCGGCAAGGGCTCCCTGCCGCACGGGCACCCCCAGGCGATGGGGGCCGTCGGCTCCACCGGGACGACGGCGGCGAACGCCCTCGCCGCTGACGCCGACCTCGTCATCGGCGTGGGCAC
>CALMNV010000299.1 GCA_937873285.1 uncultured Intrasporangium sp.
GAGGGCGACCATCCTACGACCGTGGGCCCAGGCCGCGTCGATGACCTGCTGGACGATGCGCACGTCCTGCTCGGCGATCGGCTGCGACGCGTCGATGAGCACGACGGCCACCTCCGCCTTCTCCAGGGCGGTCTGGGTGCGCAGCGACGCGTAGAAGTCGGCGCCCCGGGTCTGGTGGACCCGCCGCCGGATGCCTGCGGTGTCGACGAAGCGCCACGTGGTGCCGCCGAGCGTGATCAGCTCGTCGACCGGGTCGCGCGTCGTGCCGGCGACCTCGTCCACGACGACCCGGGCCGACCCCGCCAGCTGGTTGAGCATGCTCGACTTGCCGACGTTCGGGCGTCCGAGCAGCGCCACCCGCCGGGGGCCGCCCTGGGCATATGCGCCGGAAGCAGACACCGCAGGGAGCACGTCGATGACGGCGTCCAGGGCGTCACCACTGCCCCGGCCGTGCGCAGCCGACACCGGCCACGGCTGCCCGAGGCCGAGGTTCCACAGCGCCGCCGCGTCGGCCTCTCCACGGGCGTCGTCCACCTTGTTGGCCACGAGGACGACCGGCTTGCCGGATCGGCGAAGCAGCTTGACGACGGCCTCGTCGTCGTCGGTGGCTCCCACCGTGGCGTCGACGACGAACATGACGACGTCCGCGAGGTCGATGGCGATCTCGGCCTGCTCCGCCACCCTCAGGTGGATGCCGGTCGCGTCGGACTCCCAGCCTCCCGTGTCGACGATGGTGAAGCGCCGTCCCGACCACTCCGCCTCGTAGGACACCCGGTCCCGCGTCACGCCCGGCACGTCCTCGACCACCGCCTCCCGGCGTCGCAGGATGCGGTTGACGAGGCTCGACTTGCCGACGTTGGGGCGGCCGATGACGGCGACCACGGGCAGCGGCCCGGGCTGGGTCGCGTCCGCGGCATACGGCTCCTGCGCCGCAAGGAGCGCCTCGTCCTCGGGGCTGAGGTCGAAGTCGACCAGCCCTGCGCGCAGGGCGCGCTCGACCGACGCGTCCTCCGAGACGGAGATCGGCGGCCTCTCCGGCTGGCGTGCAGGGGCGGTCTCGTCGCTCACAAAGTCCTCGAATCGCTGGCGTCAGGTGCCTCACCATTGTCCACCCGCGCGCGCTGCACGTGCTGCGCGAGCATCTCGCGCAGGTGCTCGCTCGCAGCGCGCAGACGCTCTCGGCCCGGCAGGGACCGGTCCACCGCGAGCGCGAAGGGCTCCCCGAAGTCGGCGACGAGCACGCTCCGGGGCCGCGGCCAACGCTCCGCAGACCCGCCCGGCCGCCGCGTCCCGAGCACCGCGACCGGCACGATGCGGGCCCCGGTGCGCAGCGCCAGCCAGGCGGCGCCCTGGTTGACCTGCGCGACGTCGCCCTCGCCCCGGGTCCCTTCCGGGAAGACGCCCACCGCCCCACCGTGCTCGAGGACACCGGCCGCCGCCGCGAGAGCGGACCGGTCGCCGACCGTGCGGTCGATGGGGATCTGGCCCACGCCGCGGACCACCCAGCCGAACGGGCCGGTGAACGCCTCCTGCTTGACGAGGAAGGTCACCGGTCGAGGGGTGAGGGTGTAGACGAGCGGCCCGTCGAGGACCCCCGCGTGGTTGGCCACGAGCAGGATCGGGCCGATCTGAGGGACTCGGTCCGTATGCCGTGCGCGGCCGCGGTAGGGCACCGAGAAGAGAGCCCGTCCCACCGCCCGACCCGCCCGTGAGCGCCACGGGGCAGCCGGCTGCGCTCCGCTCATCGCCGGGCGGCCTCGACGACCTGCAGCACCGCAGCGACCGCACCCTCGAAGTCCAGCTCCGACGTGTCCACGGTCGTCACCCCGTCGGCAGCCACCGTGAAGGAGGCGACGGCCGAGTCGACCCGGTCGCGGTCGATGACCTGCGACCGGGTCGCCGCCATGGACACGGCATCGGCCAGGCCGTGCAGCTCGGCCGAGCGACGGGCCAGTCGAGCCTCCTCGGAGGCGGTGAGCAGGATGCGCACCTGGGCGTCGGGCGCGACGACGGTCGTGATGTCCCGCCCTTCCGCGACGACCCCGCCTGCGGCGGCCTCCTCGATGATCCGTCGCTGCAGGTCACCGAGGATCCGCCGCACCGGCAGCACCGCGGCGACGAGCGAGACCCGCTCGGAGACGACCGGCTCGCGGATCGCCGCTGTGACGTTGATGCCGTCGACGTGCACGTCCGGGCGGTCCGGGTCCGTGCCGACCGAGAGTGGGAAGCGGCGAGCGGCGGCGGCCACCGCCGTCTCGTCGGCGAGGTCCACCCCGAGGCGAGCGCACCACCACGTCAGCGCGCGGTAGGTCGCCCCCGTGTCGAGGAACCGGAAGCCGAGGCGACGGGCGACGGCCTTGGACACGCTCGACTTGCCGGAGCCCGACGGCCCGTCGATCGCGACGACGAAACCGCTCCGCGGGGCCCCGACTCCGTCGTGCGGGAGGTCGGACCCGGGCGGCATCTCGTTCGGCGGCATAGGCACGAGCCTATCGAGGCGGCGAGCACGGCCGGTCTTGCCACCGCTCGCTGGCGCTCGCTCGTGTCCTCACGGGCTGCGTCAGTCGTGCTGCCGCGACTGACGCGACGCCCCCTCCGGACCTCGCTCGCTGGCGCTCGCTCGTGTCCTCACGGGCTGCGTCAGTCGTGCACCACCCAGCCGAGGCGCTCCAGCTCCACCCGCAGCGGCTCGACCGCGGCCGGCACGACGGCGACCTCGGCGACTCCGACCGCCTGTCCGAGCCCGTGCTCGAGATGCAGGTCCTCGAGGTTGATCCCTGCGTCCCCGATGTCGGCGAGCAGCCGCGCCAGGCGCCCCGGCTCGTCGGGGACCACCACGGAGACGACCTCGTATGCCGCCGGGGCCGCGCCGTGCTTGCCGGGAATCCGGGCGTGACCGAGGTTGCCGGCCTCGAGCACGCCGCTCACCGCGGCAAGCGCCCCCCGGTCGTCCCCGGCCGCCAGCGACCCGAGCGCCGCGAGCACCGCCTCGACGTTGCGTTGGACCCCTTGGAGCACGTCGTGGACGGCCTGGGCGTTGCCGGCGAGGATCTGCGTCCACAGCCGCGGATCGCTGGCAGCGATGCGGGTCACGTCTCGCAGCCCCTGACCGGCGAGGCCGACCGCCTCCTCGGGCAGCTCCCGCAGCGCCGCCGCCACGACGCTCGCCGCGACCTGGGGCATGTGGGAGACGGCAGCCACGGCCGCGTCGTGCTCCCGGGCGGGCATGATCCGCACCGCGGCCCCGACCGCATCGGCGAGCGCGCGCACCCGCTCGACCGCGTCGGGCGCCGACGACGCGTGCGGCACCACGACCCAGGCCCGCCCCTCGAAGAGGTCTCCCCTTGCCGCGGCCGGCCCGGAGCGCTCCCGGCCGGCCATCGGGTGCGAGCCGACGTAGCGGCAGGCGTCCGCGCCCGAGGCGAGGACGTCGCGCAGCACCGCCTCCTTGACGGAGGCGACGTCTGTGACGACGGCGTCTGGCCACCGGCGAAGCGCCGCGACGACGGCCGCCGCGGTCACGTCCGGCGGAGCCGCCACGACGACGAGGTCGGGCGGCTCGGAAGTCGCGTCGTCGGCTGCCACCTCGCCGGCGCGCAGGTCCCGCGCCAGCCGCACCGCCGTCGGCGACGGGTCCTCCAGGGTAACCCGGTCGCCTCGGGCGGTGAGGGCGATGCCGAGGCTCGTGCCGACGAGGCCCGTGCCGCTGACGCGCACCGACCGGCTCATCGAGCGGT
>CALMNV010000300.1 GCA_937873285.1 uncultured Intrasporangium sp.
AGCACCGGCGTGAGCTCGGGGCCCTGCTCGAGCAAGTCACGGCGACGCGCACGACGGCCGAGCTCGTCGACCGCCTGGTCGACGCCGGCGTGCCCGCGGGGCCGCTGCACGACTACGGGCAGGTGCTGGCCGACCCGCACACCGCGGCCACGGGCATGGTGGTGCAGGTGGAGCACCCCGCCGCGGGCCCGGTGACCCTTCTCGGTTCGCCGTTGCACCTGTCGGACAGCTCCTTCGGGGTGTGCCGGCATCCACCCCTGCTCGGCGAGCACACCGACGAGGTCCTCGGCGACCTCGGCCTCGACCTCGGCCCGGGCCCGGGTCCGGACCCGGACCCGGGTGAGGATGCCAGCGACCGCCCGCTCTAGCTCTCCTGCGAGGCGGCGCGTCGAAGGCTCTCCTGCAGGTGCTCCACGAGCTCGGCCATGCCGCCCACCTCGACATCCGGGCGGGGGCCGGCGGGGTCGACCGTGTGGCCGGGCCTGACCAGCCGCACCGTGTCGAGTCCTGCCTCAAGGGCGCCGCGCACGTCCCTGGCGGAGGAGGCCACGTGGACATGGGCGGGGCCGGCCAGGGACCGGGCTGCGGCGTAGATGGCGGCCGACGGCTTGTAGGCCCGCACCGACTCGGAGGTGACGACCAGCTCCGCTGCGACGGGCAGCGTCCGGGCGCGGGTCCGGGCCAGCAGTGCGTCGTCGACGTTGCTCAGCAGCCCCACGCCGAAGGAAGGCGCGAGCGCCCGCACTCCCTGCTCGGAGTCCGGCCACAGCGGCCAGTCCGGCAGCGAGTCCCACAGCTGAGTCATCGCGGCGGCGAGGTCGCCGTCGAGCTCGCGCTCGGTGAGGACCTCCGCCAGCGCCTCGCGCCCCAGCTCCGTGATCGGACGCCAGACCCGGCACCGCGCCTGCAGGGCCTTGTGTCGACGGTCCCACGCGGCATACAGCTCGTCGCCGTCGACGGGCCATCCCTCCCGGGACGCGATGGCCTGGAACACGGGCGCCGCTCCCGATCGGGAGTCGAGCAGCGCGCTGAACAGGTCGAACGTGACGTTCACGCGCGCGCCGGAGCGGCGAGCGTGGCCGCCAGCTCGGCGAAGTCGCGCACGACGGCGTCGGGAGGGTAGGTGTCGTTGCCGAACGGACGGGAACGGCGGTTGACGAAGGCCGACCGCAGCCCCGCCGCCTTCGCTCCGACGCAGTCGAATGCGTGGTTCGCCACGAAGCACACCTGTGCCGGCGCGACCCCGACGAGCTCGCAGGCTGTCCGGTAGGTGATGGCATGCGGCTTGAAGCTGCCCGCCTCGGCCACCGACACCACCCGGTCGAAGAGGTGCGCCGTGCCGGAGAAGGCCACTCCCCGCTCGAGCATGTCGGGGTCGCCGTTGGAGAGCACGACGAGCCGCAGCCCTGCGGTCTTCATCTCGGTCAGCGCGTCGACGACGTCGGAGAACGGCTGGAGGCGCTCGATCTGGGAGACGAGATCGGCAACCTCCTCTGGCGTGTGGACGATTCCGGCGCGCTCTAGGGTCAGATCGACCGCCTGACGGCCGA
Source organism: uncultured Intrasporangium sp. (assembly GCA_937873285.1). Classification (GTDB taxonomy): domain Bacteria; phylum Actinomycetota; class Actinomycetes; order Actinomycetales; family Dermatophilaceae; genus CALMNV01. The sequence goes on from CALMNV010000300.1 coordinate 1,551, forward strand.
TCTCGCGGTAGGGAGTGTGCTCGCGGTGTAGGAGCGCGTCGATCATGGACGCCTCGAAGTGGGTGCGCCGCCACCAGGTCACCACGCGGCTCGGTGAGCTTGCGGTGTAGCCCTTCTGCTCGAGGTAGGGCGTGATGGCCCGGGTGAGGCCGCCCTGCATGTCGACCACGGTGCCGTAGAAGTCGAACATGACGGTGTCGATCCCGGCGAGCTGCGGCGATCTGGACACGTCGTGCGGCACGGTCTGCTCCCTCGTCGGCGGCGATGCCGGGCCCATGCTACGGCTGCGCCTTGCGCTGCAGGCCGCGGGGATACGGGCGGTGGGGGTCGGGCAGCACGCCGTGGAGCAGGGGCGGCAGCTGCGCGAGCGGCCGTCGCCGTTGCTGCTCCCTCCACTGCTCCCGGACTCGCGCCCGGTCCTCCAGATCCAGCCGCGCGAGCACCTGCTCGACGGCCGCGAGGATGGAGCCACGCAGCAGCCAGGCCGACCTGTCGTCCTGCGCCTTGACCATGATCAGCTCGGTGAGGATGGCCTTCGTCTCCCGCAGCACCTCGAGGGCGTCCGCGAGGGCCTGCTCCGTCTCCGCCTCCCGTCCCTCGGCTTCGGCAACGACGAGGCCGCCGAAGGCGCGCAGGCAGTCTGCGGTGTCGTGGAGGACCACCGCGAAGGCGGAGCGCAGCTCGTCTCCGTAGGGATCCTGCGGCTCCTCCTGCGTCGGCACCTCCGCCGCGATCACGACGAAGAGCGCCCGGATGGCCAGCAGGCAGTGCTCCAAGGCGTCCAGCCCGGAGGCGAGCACCGGGGCGACGTCGATCGTGCCGAGCGCCCGGGCGTTGAAGCGCCGGCTGTCCTTGAGGCCGGTGATGCTCTCGGTGGCCACGGCTACTCGCCGGTTGGCCGCCCGGGCGCGGTCGATCCACGCGTCGACCTCGGTCCGGCTGATCGGGCCGGACACCAAGGCGTCAGCAGCCGCGTCGAGCGGCGCCGCGGCCGCCTCGGCGACGCCGGACAGCGCGTGGCGCGCGGGTGCGGTCGGCATCGCCGGCGGGAGGACGAGGTTGAAGGCGACCCCGACGGCCGCGCCGATCAAGGTGTTGAGGATGCGCACCTCCGCAGCCAGGTCAGGGTTCGTCACGCCGAGGATGAGCATGGCGCTGATCGGCGTCTCGAGGGCCTGGTCGCCGAGGCGGAGCACCTTGGCGAGCAGCAGGGAGGCCGCGATCGCCGCGCCGAGGCTCCACCACGTCAGGCCGACCGCCGTGGAGAGCAACGTCGCGACGAGCACGCCCGTGAGGACCGCGCCGACCCTGACCGCGCCGGTCTTCATCGTCGAGAACGCGGATGCCTGCATCACGAGCAGGGCCGTCAGCGGCCCGGTCAGGTCGACGGCGCCGGCGGTCAGCCACAGTGTGACGAGATAGGACAGGACGGCCGCGGCGGTCAGCCGCAGCACGGTCGTCAACGTCGGCCGGAGCCTGCCCGGCACCTCACGCCAACGGTGCGGGTGGCCCGCCCAGGCCACGGCCGCCAGCCGGTGCCAGCTCCACCGGCCGGCGCTGCCGGGTCGGGCGGAGGGCATCCTCCGCTCCCCACTTCGCCGGCAGCCTCCCAGTGCACATCGCCATTACACCCCCCAGCAGGCGGACACGTATCACCGCGTCCGCGCGCCCCTCTGAAGAGCACTGGAGACACCGACCTGAAAGAGGATCCCTGATGCACGTCGCCCGTCCGCTCGCTGCAACCGCCGCCCTGGCCGCCGCTCTCACCGGCGGCCTCGTCGCGGGTGCCGCTCCCGCCTCGGCACTGAGCCCCTGCGCGGGCTACGACCCGCCGGAGTGGTGCTTCTCGCCGCCGCCCGGACCCGCAGCGCCGACCGCGCTCAAGGCGAGCGCTGTGCTGCAGACGCAGGTGTCGCTGACGTGGACCCACGGAAGCACCGCTGCGCGGGAGGCCTACCACGTCACCCGCACCGTCGATGGGCTGAGGACGACCGTCGACCTGACCGGCAGCGCGACGTCCTACACCGACTCGTCGGCTCCGGCGGGGACACGTGTCACCTACTCGGTGCACGCGTCGGCGTGCAACCTCTACGGGTGCACCGACGGCGCGGCCACCTCCCTCACCGTCACCACACGCCCGTCCCCCGCGAGCCCGGTCGGGACGGCATACGGCTGGAGCACCCGCTCATGGAACGGGTCGGAGGTGTACTACAGCATGAGCGGCTGGGCCATCGACTGGGACACCACGGCGCCCATCGACGTGGTCCTCCTCAGCGACGGGGTGGTCTCAGGCGGCCCGGTCAAGGCCCAGGCCGCGGCGTCGACCAACTCCGCAAACCCGGGCTACGGGGACAGCCACGGCTTCACCCTCTCGTGGCTGCGCAAGTCGCCGGTCAAGGGCACCCACACGAGCTGCGTCAAGGCGGTCAACGTCGCGGGCGGCCGCGACGCCATCCTCGGCTGCTTCAGCTATGTCACGCCGGGGGCGCCCTCGCCCGCCACCAGCGTCACGGCCGCGCGGAGTGGCTCGTCCGTCACCGTCGGCTTCACGGACGCCGCCAACGACGAGACCGGCTGGTTCCTCCAACGCAGCACCGACGGGGGCGCCACCTGGCTGCAGGTCGGAGCGCAGCAGCCGGCCGTGGCCGGGGTGGGCAGGCGCAGCTCGGTGCTGGACTACTCCACCGTCGCCGCGGGGACGTGCTACCGGATCCTCATGGTCAACTCCCACGGGCAGACGCCGAGCGCACCGGGCTGCACCGCCTGACCGCGAGCGCTCTTGCGGCAGAGACCCCAAGCAGCTCACGTCTCACCCAGTTGCGCCGCACCCTGCGGTCGAGCGTCGCCTGTTGGCCGGGGCCGGATCTGCTTTCCGCTTGCACGGAGCGAGACTGCTTGAGCGCGCACGACCGTGTCGATGGTGGACCTGCCCGCGCGGCGGACGCTGTCCGCCCACCCGATCACCGCGCTTCTCGGCTCACCACCCTCGCGCGGAGCATGTGGCCAGCCCTGAGCATGGGACCCCCTCCTCGGCCTGTCGACGGGAAGGTCGGCGGGCATCGGGTTGGGCAGTGACCGTGATCGACCTCGACGAGCTGCCAGGGCTGGGCTCGAGGTCATGGACCGGCAGGTCCGGCGGGCGTCACCGTCCCGGCGGTGCCGTCGACAGTGACTGTCTGGCCGGTGACGAGGCGGTGGGTGGCATCTCCCGTGCCGACGACAGCCGGTATGCCGTACTCGCGGGCGACGATGGACGCGTGCGCCGCGAGGGCTCCGCCGTCGGTGACCACCCCGGCAGCGCGAGCGAACAGGGGCGTCCACGCGGGGGCGGTGGCCCGGGCCAGCAGGATCTCCCCGGGCTGGAAGGCGTCGAACTGGTCGGGTTCGGTGACGAGGCGGACGGGGCCGGTGGCGCGTCCGGGGCTGGCGGGCTGGCCGACGATGGCTCCCTCCGCGATCGGTCGGCCGTGGCGTGCCCGTTGCACGGCGCGGGCGATGGGATCGCCGATGAGTCGGGGCGGCACGCCGAGGGCGAGGGGGGCGGGCTGCTGCCGCTGCTGCTGCCACTGGGCCCGGCGACGCTCGGCAGCCTCGGAGCAAGGACGGGCGCCGTCCAGCTCGGTGCGCAGCAGGAAGAAGACCTGCTCGGCCCGGTCCAGTCGGTGATCCCTGACG
>CALMNV010000301.1 GCA_937873285.1 uncultured Intrasporangium sp.
GCCGACCGTGCCGGCGTAGAGGACCCGAAGCGTCCCGTCGGCCGCTCCCCGTGCCGGCGGACGACTGGCGGGCAGCGGGTGAGCGCCGTTGCGCACGACCGTCACGGCGGGGACCCCGCGGGCCCGCAGCACCGCCGCGAACGACTCCGTCGTCGTGACCACCGCCGCCGACCGCTGCTGCAGCAGCGTCGTCGCAGCTGCAGCGAGGCGCACCGCCGTCGGCCGGCCCCGGTGCCGCGCGACTGGACGGGCGGGCGGTGGCGCCGCGGCGTCCCACTCGCCGGAGACCGCCAACAGGTCCGGCCACGCGTCGCGCATCTCGGCCACGAGCGGAACCCGCAGCCGCCGTGCCACGACAGCCCCGGCCGCAAGCGTGGGGATCGAGGGCACCGTCGCGATGACGACGTCGGGCCGGTGCCTGGCGAAGCGGCGCGACCCGGTGCGCACCATGTCGCCGGCGGCGACGAGCTGGTCGTGCAACCGTGAGCCGACGCCGGCGGCATACGGGGCGAACGTCACCCGGTGGACCCGCTCCCCGTGGAGGCCGTCGTGCACCCGTCCCGCAGTCATCCCCTCGCCGCCGGGCAGGAGCGAGCCGGCCGGGTAGTGGGGTGCCGGGGCGAGGACGCGCACGGTGTGCCCGGCCGCGCTGAAGTGCTCCACCAGAGCCCCCCACCGCTGCTGCGGCGCGCCGATCTCGGGCTCGTAGTAGTGGGTGAGCAGCAGGATCCTCACGCCCCGACCTCGCCGCGCACATGCGCCCAGCGCGCCTTGGCGCCGACCAGTCGGGGAAGTGAGACGTATGCCGCCCCGACAGCCACCATGAGCGCCAGCATGGTGACCCGCCAGGGCCGCGCCGCACCGACGAGCGCCGGAATGGCCAGGAGGCACATCAGGGCCGTCGTGCCGACGAAGACCGCAGTGACCGTCGTGTGCGACCAGCCGGCATGCACGAGCCGCTGGTAGACGTGCAGGCGGTGCGGCTCGAACACCCGGTCACCGGCATAGAGTCGTCGACCCAGGGTGATGCCGGCGTCGGTGAGGAGGGGCAGGAGCGGAGCGAGCACGGCCTCGGTGCGGGCGCCGGAGAAGAGCAGGAGCACCCCGAGGACGGCCCAGCTCGCCCCGAGCGCATACGAGCCGACGTCCCCGAGGAAGACCCGGGCGCGCGGCACGTTGAAGGGCAGGAACCCCAGCGCCCCGCCGAGTAGCGCCGCGGCGAGGATGAGGGCGGTGGCCTCTGCGATCCTCGTGGCCACGATGACGTACCACAGCGCGGTGAGCGCCGCATGCCCCGCCACCAGCCCGTTCGCGCCGTCCATGAAGTTGGTGAGGTTGACGAGGCTCAGCATGGCGAGCCCGATGAGCGGCGCGAGCAGGACGGTGCGCCCTCCGGTGTCGACGACCACCCAGGCAGCGCCCATGGCCACCACGGCCTGGATCAGGAGCCGGGGATGGGCATGCAGCGAGAAGAAGTCGTCGGCGAGGCCGAGTGCACCGAAGATCACGATGGGCAGCCAGGCGAGCAACAGGTGTGGCAGCCACGGCCCCTCGGGGGTCACCGCGAGAGCGAACGAGGGCGCCGCGAGGAGCGCCGCCAGGATGCCGATCCCGCCACCGCGCGGTGTCGCCCTCGCGTGCAGCGAGCGACCAGCCGGAAGGTCGAGGACGCCGCAGCGGCGCAGCTGGGGGATGAGCCCGCTGACAACGCCCGCGCTGACCAGGGCAGCGGCCGGCACTCCGACGGCCACGCTGCTGACGGCGGTCGGCATCACGACAGGCGGCTGGTCTGCTGCAGCGGCGCCCAGACCGGTGCGCGTCGTGGCGCCCGAGGCGAGTCCGCATCGGCGGCTGCTGCGGCGGGGCTGCTGCGAGGGGGCTGGACCGGCTCACGGGCGGGGCGCCGGGTCCCGCTCTCGCGGCTGTCCGGGGCCGTGGCGGTGGCCTGCAGCCAGCCGCGGAGCCTCTCGTCGGGCAGGCCCCGCACCGCCTCCCGGCGCAGGTCGTCCACGTCGAGCAGCGCCTCCCGGTCCAGCTCTGGCACCTGGACCCGGCTGATGAGCGGGTGGAACGGACGCTCGTCCGGCTCCGCCCGCGCCAGCGTCGTCTCGGCCGTCTTCTCACCGGGTCGGGTGCCGGTGTAGAGGATCTCCGGAGGGGCGAAACCCTGCAGCGCCGCGAATCGGCGGGCGAGCTGCTCGATGTTGTGCGGCTGGCCCATGTCGAGCACGAGGCCTTCCCCGGTGCGTCCGTCCACGGCCGCCTGGAGCACGAGCTGGCAGGCCTCGTGGATGGTCATGAAGTATCGGGTCATCTCGGCCGAGGTGATGGTCAGCGGTCGTCCCGCCGCGAGCTGCGCGGCGAACGTGGTCAGCGCGGATCCGCGGGAGCCGAGGACGTTGCCGAACCGCACGGAGATGTAGCGCGACTCGGCGAGGCTGAGGCCGCCGAAGGTCGCCGTGAGCCGCTCGGTGACCCGCTTGGTGTAGCCAAGGATGCTGGTCGGGTCGGCGGCCTTGTCCGTCGAGATGTTGACGAAGCGCTCGACCTCGGCCGAGACGCAGGCAGCGAGCAGGTCGGCCGTGCCGACGACGTTGGTGTGGAACGCCTCGCCGGGAAACCGCTCGGCGAGGGTGAGGTGCTTGATCGCCGCCGCGTGGAAGACGACATGGGGACGCACCCGGCGCACGAGCTCGCCGGCGAAGCCCGGCGTGCGAAGGTCGCCGAGCACGAGATCCTCCGAGTCGAGCATTCCGCGACCGTCGACGGACAGCTGCACGCCGTGCAGGAGGCTGTCGTCGCGGTCGGTCATCACGAGCCGGGCAGGGCCGTACTCGGCGATCTCCCGGCACAGCTGTGAGCCGATGGAGCCGCCCGCGCCGGTCACGAGCACGACCCGGTCGGCCAGGTAGGCCGCGATGCCGTCGGTGTCGATGTCGACGGAGCCGCGGCCGAGCAGGTCCTCCAGCAGCACCGGGCGGAAGGCCTGACGGGAAAGCTCCACCGTGGCGCCGGCGTGCGCGATGCTGCGCCCCCCGGCCGGGGCGGCGCCGGCGAGCATCGAGTCGAAGGAGGGCAGCACGAGCAGCTCGACGGCGGCGGCCTCGGCGACGTCGATGATGCGCTGGACCGTGGCTGCGGGTGCGGAGGGGATGGCCAGCAGGAGCACCTCGGCGCCGGTCTGGGCGAGCACCTCCGGCAGGGACCCCAGGCTGCCACGCACACGGACCCCGGAGATGCTGAGCCGACGCTTGGCCGGGTCGTCGTCGACGATCGCGACGGGGTTGAGCGCGCCCGTTGCGTCCTGGAGCATCATGGCGATGGCCTGCTGGCCGCCCTGGCCCGCACCGACGACCACCGTCGCGTGACCCACGCGCCGCCTGCGCCGCTGCCGCGAGCGGTGGAACCGCAGGGCGGCATACCTCAGCAGCAGCCAGCCACCGATCGTGGTCGGTGGGGTGGTGATGGCCACCGACAGCGGTAGCACGGTCGGGACGGTCAGGGCCGATGCGGCGCTCAGACCCGCGACGAGGAAGAAGCCGACGATGACGAGGCCCACGACCTCGTCCGGCGAGCCCCAGCGGTAGCGGCGCACGACGAGCAGACCGTAGGTGACGAGGTAGAGGCCGGCTGCGAGCAGCAGAGACAGGCCGATCCCGCCGCGGTTGGCCGCCGAGACGGTCAGGTCGTAGCGGGCGCTCGCGAGGACGACGAGCGTGACGACGAGGATCGTCAGGTCGAGTGACATGAGCAGGGCGATGGGCCAGCGCCGAGCAACGCCGTTGCCCGGCCCAGGCTCAGTGTGGGTGGCTGCTTCCCCGGTCACTGCTCCAACTCTCGGTACGACCACGCACTTACCATGCGATTCCGCCCCACGGTACCGAATTGTGGGCAAACGTGCCGCGCGTCGTCAGGAAGCGGACATCCGGCGTCTGCGCCGGAGCCGCACAGGGAGCGGCGTCAGCGGTAGGAGGACATCGAGTCGGTGCGCAGCGCCTCGCCCAGCGCGGTCATCCTGGCCTGGTCCACGATGTCGATGGACTGGCCGTCCGGGCTCGTGCCGAAGCCGGTGAACGGGGCAGTGAGGAAGGTCACGTCGCTGCCGCGGAGGTTGCGCATGGCGACCGCCTCCGACCGCAGGGTGCCGACGTCGAGGTCCTGGTCCACGGTGAGGTTGCTGGTCGCGGCGTCGAGGAAGTCCTTGAGGCGGATGGGGTTGCTCATCGTCTCCTTGCTCAGGCTCTTGAGCAGCAGCGCCTTGATGAAGGCCTGCTGCCGCTTGCCGCGGGAGATGTCTCCCTCGCTCAGCTGCTTGCGCTCCCGGACGAAGGCCAGGGCCATGTCGCCGTTCATGCGCATAACGCCCTTGTCGAAGCGGTAGCCGCCACTCGTGCTCGGCTCGGCCACGTTGACGTCGACACCGCCCACCGCATCCGTCATCCGCTTGAACCCCTCGAAGCCGACCATCGCGACGTGGTCCACGCTCACTCCTAGCATGTTCTGCAGGGTGGACACGAGCAGCGGCGACCCGCCGTAGGCGTAGGCGGCGTTGAGCTTGCCCTCCCCGCGGCCCGGGATCGGCACCCACAGGTCACGCGGGAAGTGGATCAGCTGCACGGTGCTGCGGTCCTGCGGGACATGGGCGAGGACCATGACGTCGGAGCGGGAGCCCGCCCGACCCGGTCCGGCGTCGGTGCCGATGAGCAGATAGTTGGTGCCGTTGGCAGCGGGCTGAGGCACGACCTGACCCGCCCGGTCGGTCGGCTGGGCGTTAACGCTCGGCTTCAGCAGCTCTTCGCGGATGTTCGTCGTGACGATCTGGTTGAGCCAGGCCAGGTAGCCACCGATGGCGAGGACGGGCACGAGCACCAGGGCCAGGGCGACGAACAGGATCCGGCGGTTGCGCCGCTCCTCGGCTCGCGCCTTCTGCAGGTCCGTTCCCGGGTCGTTATAGTCGGCCAGGGGCAGGGCCGAGGTGTCGCCGGGCGGCTGTGGGGCGCTGGTCACCGCTCAAGTGTAGGCGCGCCCTTCCGCCGGAGCCTCGTGCGCTTCTCCGCCGAGCGGGCGGGCGACGGCCTGGCCTACCCGCTGGGAAGCGCAAACGTGGGCAAGCAATTGTTACGGATTTGTACCTTGTGGTGCGCTTTAGGTAGCCTTATCCCCATGTGGTATAGGAATGTCCGTAATGGCCGGCTCGGCGCACGGCGTCGGATGGGCGCCGCCGGTGCCGCGGTGGTGACCGCCGCGGGCATGCTGGTCGGGTCCGCCGCGCCAGGGGCGTCGCTGGAGCCGGTCTCGCCGACGGACGCCACCGGCGACTTCGAGACGGTGGGCCTGACCCCCCAAGGCTGGGGTGTCTATGGGGTCAGCCCCAACCGGGCGGTGGTCTCCAGCAGCCGCGCGATCTCCGGCACCCGGTCGCTTCTCGTGGAGGACCCCTCGACCAGCGCGGCCACCATCGCGTCGCGCAACCGGTTCGCGATCACGCCGGGCGGCGCCTACTACGCGCAGGGCTATGCCTACACGACCAAGGGTCTGCAGAGCCTGTCGCTGATCTTCTACGACGCCAAGGGCGCCGTGGTCGGCCGCACGACGACGCCGACCACCGGTGCCGTGATGGTGTGGTCCCGCGTCGAGGCCCGTGCCACGGCTCCCGCAACGGCGCGGACGGCCTCGATCCAGGTCTTCTCCACCAACGCCGCGGTGTCGCAGGTGTGGTGGGACGGCTTGTCGATCATCCGGCCGCTCGTGCCCAACGACGGTTTCGAGGCCGCGCCGACCGCTACCAGCCCGGTGCCGGGCTGGGGCAGGTGGGTGTCCGGCGGGGCCGCCGCCACGGTCACCACCGCGCAGGCACGTCTCGGAGGCCGCTCGCTGCAGGTCACCGACACCACTGGATCCGGGGCGGTGACGACGATCAGCGGACTGACCCAGGTCTTCCCCGGGGTGACCCACGACCTGCGGGGCTGGGTGCGGCCGACCACCGGCAGCTTCGTCGTCAGCGTGCGCTGGTATGACGCCAACCGGAAGTTCCTGGGCATTCGGAGCTTCCCCGTGTACAAGCCGGTCAACCAGTGGAGTCTCGTGCGGGCGCAGGTCACCGCCCCCTACAACGCGGTCCTGGGTGCCGTCCAGATCGGCACGACCGTGGCCGGCACGGGGTCTGGCACCTGGGACGCGGTGGGACTGTCGCCGTCCGTGGGCGCGCCGCTGCGAGGCTATGCGACCGCGTCCATGGGTGAGCCGTTGGACGCCTTCAGCAACTCCAACACCTCCGGCACGACGGTGATCGGAGGCCGCCCCAAGCTCTTCACGGTCATCTCCGGCTATCCCGGCGAGTTCCAGCTCGCCGACGTGCAGACGGGCACCATCGAGGCCCAGCTGCCGATGCCGGGACTGGAGGTGGGCTGGGCCGTCACCGTCGGCAAGGACGGAGCCATCTACGTCGGAGGCGGCGGTGGCCACCTGTGGCGCTACGTGCCCGGTGCCACCGCGATGCAGGACCTCGGCAAGCCGTCGTCTGCTGCCACGACGATCTGGGATCTGAAGACCGGCCCGGGCGGGAAGGTCTGGGGCGTGTCCTACCCCTCCTCAGAGCTGTGGAGCTACGACACCGGCTACCGCACCTTCGACAACCTGGGCACGGTGAGCGCCACGCACGCGTATGCGCGCAGCGTGGCGGTGGATGGCACCTACGCCTACGTCGGCCTGGGCTCGACCGACCCCGTCATCATGCGCGTGTCCCTCGCCAACCCGGCCAGCAAGTCGACGATCCCGTTCCCCACCACCGTCAGCACCGGCAACGTCACCCAGATGCAGCTGCTGGGTCGCTACCTCGAAGTCCGGACCCCTGCCGGGGCGGCGGCAGGCGGTGGCACGGCCAGCAGCGAACGACGGCTCTACGACACCAGGACCGGATCGTGGGACGTCCCTGCCAACATGGCCGCCCAGACGCCCTCGCCGGTGGACGTCAACGGCATGTTCTACTACCTGAGCTACCAACAGCTGTGGGCCGTCGACTCCACCACCGGAGTGAAGACCTCCGTGGCCGGCACGGCGATGGCCGCGGGCAGGGACCGACTGATCGTCAAGGGAACGCTCGGCGGCGTGTCCGGCGAGTGGCTGCTCGCCTACGACCCCGCGGGCAAGGTAGCCGCCATCAACCTGGCCACCTTCCAGGAGCTGTCCTTCCCGGTCACCTTCCGGAACACGAAGATGAAGATCAAGTCGCTGAACGCCGGACCCAACGGGACCGTCTACGCCGGTGGCTTCGGTGGACCGGCCCTGACCGTGGTCGACCCGGCCACCGGTGGGCGGCAGCAGTACCCGGGCTCGGTCGGCGGGAGCGGGGTCATCGGGGAGATGGAGGGCACCCAGGCCAAGGGCAACCTCCAGTACCTGGGGACCTACACGGACGGGAAGATCTTCCGGTACGACACGACGCGTCCTTGGGCGAACGGGACGAACCCCGCGCCCATCGCCACGCTCGGCCCGACGCAGCACCAGGACCGGCCGCTGGCATGGGCGGCCTCCGGCACGCGCACCTTCTTCGGCACCATCCCGAAGTACGGCGTCCTCGGCGGTGACCTCGGCATCATCGACAACGACACAGCCGCACCGCGGACCGTGTCCGAGCCCGTGACCGACCAGAGTGTCGTGGCGCTCGCGGCTTCCGGGAACGTCGTCTACGGCGGCACCTCCCGCTGGGGTGGGCTCGGCTCCACCCCCACGCAGTCCTCGGCGAAGGTCTTCGCCTACGACACGGCGACCAACCGCAAGCTGTGGGAGAGCGCCCCGCTGTACGGCGCGCAGGCGTTCGGGGCGGTGACCATCGGCCCCAACGGCTGGCTCTGGGCGGCGAACGGTCCGATGCTCTTCGAGCTCGACCCCCGGACGGGGGCGGTCCTGCGCAAGGTGATGATCTACCCCGCGCCCGCCACGAGCGGCGCGGTGTACCGGAACGCGGCCCTGGCCTACGTCGGGGGCCTGCTGTACCTGGCAGCCATGGACCGGATCTACGCCGTCGACCCGGCCAC
>CALMNV010000302.1 GCA_937873285.1 uncultured Intrasporangium sp.
ACCAAGCTCGGCGCCGACCGCATCGCCAGCCAGCTGCGCGAGCAGGGCGTGATGGCCGCGGCCCTGCACGGCGGTCTCAACCAGGGAGCGCGCAACCGCGTGCTCGGCGCCTTCCGGGAGGGGACCCTGCCGGTGCTCGTGGCGACCGACGTCGCGGCCCGGGGCATCCACGTCGACGACGTGTCCGTCGTGCTGCAGGTGGACCCACCGGCCGACCACAAGGACTACCTGCACCGCTCCGGCCGCACAGCCCGCGCGGGTGACCGGGGGACCGTCGTGACCCTCGCCCTGCCGCACCAGCGGCGCACGATGGAGCGCCAGCTGCGCGACGCTGGGGTCGACATCGTCCCTGTCAAGGCGGTCCCCGGCGACGGCGTCCTCGCCTCGACCGGGGCGGCTGCCCCCTCGGGGGTGCCGATCCCCGAGGAGGACTTCGAGCGTCTGCTGCAGGGGCCGAAGCCGCACCGGCGCGGCCCGGCGGGTCCGCGCGGCCCGCGTCATGAGCGCTCCGGCGGCCGACCGGCCGCCGGCGGCCGACCGCACACCGGTCCTCGCCGCGACCGGGACGACCGCTGGGGGCGCGACGACCGTGGCGGTCGGGCCGACCGTCCTGCCCGCGGTGAGCGGCTCGTCACCCGCTGGAGCGACGACGACCGCCGCGACGACCGCCGCGGCGCTCGCCCCTGACCGCAGGGGGCTGTGCAAGGCTGGGACGCGTGAGCTCGACCTTCCACACCGGCCGGCTGCTCGTCGCCACGCCCGCCGTCGAAGGGGACGTCTTCCACCGCTCGGTCATCCTCGTGCTGCAGCACGAGGAGTCCGGCGCTCAGGGCATCGTGCTCAACAAGTCGCTGACCGCCCAGGTCGACTCGGTGCTGCCGGGGTGGCAGCGCATCGTCACGACCCCTCCGGTCCTCTTCCAAGGCGGCCCCGTCTCGACGTCGTCGGCGCTCGGTCTCGTGACCGTGCCGGGGGACGAGCCGGAGCCGCTCGGAGTGCAGCGGCTCTTCGGGTCCATCGGGCTGGTCGATCTCGACGTGCCCACCCCGGTCGTCGCGGCCGAGCTGGGCGGGATGCGGATCTTCGCCGGCTACGCCGGCTGGACGGGGGGCCAGTTGGAGGCCGAGATCCGGCGCGGGGACTGGTACGTCGTCGACGCCGAGGTCGGCGACCCGTTCACGCGCGAGCCGCACGGCCTGTGGCGAGCGGTCCTGCGGCGGCAGCGCGACAACCTGGCCCTCGTGGCCAACTTCCCCGACGACCCGTCGATGAACTGACGGTGCTCGCCCCATGACCCATGCGGTGCGTCGGGTCGCCGTCATCGACTCCGGTCTCGGGCTCGTCGGGTATGCCGATGCGCTCCTCACGCTGCGACCGGATCTCTCCCTCGTACTGTCCATGGACCCCGACCACATGCCCTACGGGCACCGCACGCCCGACGAGGTGCGAGCCCTCGTCCTCGCCTCGGCCCGGGCGACCCTGGCCTTTGACCCTGACGCGATCGTCGTCGCCTGCAACACCGCGTCGGTGCACGGGCTCGAGGCCCTGCGCCTGGAGCTCGAGCCCGCCGTCCCCGTCGTCGGCACCGTGCCCGCGATCCGGCCCGCCGCCGCGACCGGGGGGCCCGTCGCCGTGTGGGCCACCGCCGCCACGACGTCGAGCGACTACCTGCGCGGGCTCGTCGACGCGTTCGCGTCGGACATCGAGACCACCGCGGTGCCCTGCCACGGCCTCGCGGAGGCCATCGAGTCGGCCGACCCGCGCGCCGTCGACGACGCCGTGGCCGCTGCGACAGCAGCCACCCCGGAGGGGGTCCGGGCGCTCGTGCTGGGCTGCACGCACTACGGCCTCGTGGCCGACCGGATCCAGCACGCGATGGGCGACGGCGTCCTCGTCTTCGACTCGCCCATCGCCGTGGCGCGCCAGGCCTTGCGCCGGCTCGGCCTGGAGCCCGACCCGGAAGCGCCCCTGTGGGGGGTCGAGGAGACCCTCCTGAGCGGCCGCCGCGGCAGCCTCCCCGGCTCTTTGGCTACGTATGCCGCGGGTGCCCGCCTGCTGGCGACGTGCGACCCGGTGGGCCGGTCGACGGGGAGGGCACGGGGGACCGAGCCCCGCGTGGGTCGGAATACACTTCGGCCATGAGCGAGATGCCCCCCGACCCGTTCGAGACCGAGCCGCTCGGGCCGCGGACCGGCACGTCCGTGCTCGAACGCGAGGAGGTCCGGGAGGAGCTGCAGGAGCCGGGCGACCACGAGCGCTTCTCGCACTACGTGCGCAAGGAGAAGATCCTCGAGAGCGCCCTCAGCGGTGAGCCGGTCGTCGCCCTGTGCGGGAAGATCTGGGTTCCTGGGCGCGACCCGCAGAAGTTCCCGGTCTGCCCGGTCTGCAAGGAGATCTACGACGGCCTGCGCGACCCGCAGGACGGCGGCGGAGAGAAATCCTGACCTTGGCGGCTCAACGTTGATCGATCGTCACGCCCAGGTCGGGATGTGGGTGAGGTCGTCGACCGGGTTGCCGTCCGCGACCCGGTAGGCGATCGGGACCGCCCCGCCGGCGCAGATGGTCAAGATGATCAGCAGCTGCTTGAGGTCGGGGCGGCGGTCCTTGTTGTGACAGTGCCGGATCGCTGGGGTCGGCTGCCCCCCCCCGCGCTTGCGAACAGATCGTACTTCTCCGAGGGCGCCAACCGCCTCCGAGGCTTCCGCTCCAGCTGCTGCTGACCCGGCCTGGGCTTGGGAACTGCAATCTACTCCAACCTTTCGAAACGCACGAAACGTAGCGGTCTCCTGGTTGGGTATTTCACCGGGGCCTTGGTGCACTAACTCAGACGCAAAACAGCCGGTGATGGGGCCGGTGTCGACGTAGTGGGTGGCCCCGTCCTTGATGACCGTGTCCAGGGTCGGGACGCCGTCCTGGTCGGGCCGGCCGTACCCGTAGTCGTAGGTCACGCCGCCCGGGGTGAGGCAGAGAGCCGAAAGGGCGGTGTCGATCCCGCTCGGAGGCACATGGCGAGAGGCCAACCGAGCGGTCCGAGGCCTCCGGCTATGGCTGCGTGCCGAGCCTGTGTATTGGGCACGCGCATGGTCGCGACACCGGGATACCCCCGGGATACCCCCGCGGTCCAGTCAACCACAAGCAGCCCCTGGCATACCCCGCGCAGCACTGCAAACTCCTCATGGTCGCCTACCACGCCGCC
>CALMNV010000303.1 GCA_937873285.1 uncultured Intrasporangium sp.
GGTCCAGTCGCTGGGATACGTGGCCCTCGCGTGCGGCCTCATCGGCTTCGGCATGGGCTGGGTCGCAGCGCCTGCCCTGGTGGTGGCCCAGGCGAGCGTCGCCTGGGCAGAGCGTGGGGTGGCCACGGCCGCCAACATGTTCGCCCGCTCCTTCGGCTCCGCCGTCGGCGTCGCCGTCTTCGGGGCCGTGGTCAACGCGGTGGTGGGAACTCATCCCAGCGCCCCGCTGCTCGCCGTCGGCATCCACCGCGTCTTCGTCGGCGTGCTCGTGCTCGCGGTGGGCCTGGCCCTGCTCGCGCTGCTCATGCCCGTGCGCGTGGAGCAGCCCGGCTGACGCGGGGCCGGCGGCCCGCCCTGGCACCCTTCGCCATCGAGGTCCGGGCGCCGAGCAGCGCCGAGCGGGCCGTCGCCGCCGACGGGCGCCACCGTGCCGGGAGGGGTTTCAGGCGATCCGCTGGCACTTGCTGAGGAAGCGCTCCGCGTCGACCACGGCTCGGTGCAGCTCGCCGTGGCCGAGGTCCTCGCCCTCGGCGTCGGTGACCGACACGAAGCACACCAGCCGTCGGCCGTCGCTGATCGGCTCCGCGCACTGGATGAGCACCTCCGCGCCCACCGGGCTGCCCTTGACGTGCTCGAACTTGACGAAGGTGCCCACCGTCGTCCGGTCGCCCTCGACGGACCCGCGGCACACCTCGAATGCCGCCGCCTCGCACCACGCGATGAGCCGCGGAGTGGCCAGCACCTCCAGGTCTCCGCTGCCGACCCGGGCGGCTGTGTCGTCGGAGGCCACGGTGTGCGAGAACGTGCGCATCGGCATACGCACGAGTGTGACAGACCGCGAGCCGACCGGCCGCACATCCCGTGGCGGGGGCTGCGCTAACCTTGTCCGGATGGCTGGACTGCTGCTTGGCGCGCGGCCGCGTTGACCTCGCCGGGAGCGCCCGACGTCGACGTGGCCCCTCCTGCGTGAGGGGTCCTCTCTTGCCACGGAGGGCAGCAGCCGGCCGCCGTTTCACACGAGAGAGATGACATGAGCCAGGCGACGAGTGAGTCGAGCAGCACCGAGACGCCGTTCCGCTACACCGCGAGCCTGGCACAGGACATCGAGCTGGCCTGGCAGGACCGCTGGGAGGCGGAGGGGGTCTTCGACGCCCCCAACCCGGCCGGTCCCTGGGCCGACCCGGAGAAGGTGGCGGCACTGGGCGACAAGCTCGTCGTCCTCGACATGTTCCCCTACCCGTCCGGCGCCGGCCTGCACGTCGGGCACCCCCTGGGCTACATCGCGACCGACGTCTACAGCCGCTTCCATCGGATGCTCGGGCGCAACGTGCTGCACGCGCTCGGCTACGACGCCTTCGGCCTGCCGGCCGAGCAGTATGCCGTCCAGACGGGCCAGCACCCTCGGAAGACGACCGAGGAGAACATGGCCACGATGCGCCGGCAGCTGCGCCGGCTCGGGCTCGGCTTCGACGACCGGCGCACCTTCGCGACCATCGACGAGGACTACTACCGCTGGACACAGTGGATCTTCCTGCAGATCTGGGACGCGTGGTACGACCCCGAGGCGCTCCGGCCGGACGGCGGCCGCGGGCGGGCGCGCCCCATCGCCGAGCTGGTCGAGCAGCTGGAGTCCGGTGAGCGGCAGCGTCCCGGCGCGGACGGCCGGCCGTGGGCCGAGCTGTCCGGCGCCGAGCAGGCGACGGCGCTCGACGCCTTCCGCCTCGCCTACACCGACGAGGCGCCGGTCAACTGGTGCCCGGGCCTGGGCACGGTGCTGTCCAACGAGGAGGTCACCAACGACGGGCGCTCGGAGCGCGGGAACTACCCGGTCTTCCGGCGCGACCTGCGCCAGTGGAAGATGCGCATCACGGCGTATGCCGACCGGCTGGCCGACGACCTCGACCGGGTGGACTGGCCCGAGAAGGTCAAGCTCATGCAGCGCAACTGGATCGGCCGCTCGAGCGGGGCACGGGTCCGGTTCCCCGTGACCCTGGTGGCGGGCGAGGCAGCCGGCTCGCGGACTGACATCGAGGTCTTCACCACGCGGCCCGACACCCTCTTCGGTGCGACATTCATGGTGCTGGCGCCCGAGCACCCACTCGTGGACTCGCTTGTGCCCGAGGGGAACTGGCCGGAGGGCACGCACGAGAGCTGGAAGGGAGCGGACGCGCAGGCCGGCGTCGCCCCCCGGTCGGCGGTGGCGGCATACCGGCTTGCGGCCTCGCGCAGGTCCGACGTCGAGCGACAGACGGAGGGCAAGGACAAGACCGGTGTCTTCACCGGGACGTTTGCGACCAATCCCATGACCGGAGAGGCGATTCCGGTCTTCATCGCTGACTACGTCCTGATGGGCTACGGCACCGGCGCGATCATGGCCGTGCCCGGCCACGACGAGCGGGACTTCGACTACGCGACGAAGTTCTCCATCCGCATCGCGCGCGTCGTCGCGCCGTCCCCCGAGGCGGCCGACGCGCCGCTCGAGCACGCCTACGTCGGCGCCGGCTTCGTCGTCAACTCGGCCAACGACCACGTCGACCTCTCCGGCCTCCCGGTCGACGACGCCAAGCGGCGGATCATCGCCGCCCTGGAGGAGCAGGGGATCGGCGAGGGGACCATCAACTACCGGCTGCGCGACTGGCTGTTCAGCCGGCAGCGCTACTGGGGCGAGCCGTTCCCGATCGTCTACGACGAGGACGGCGTCGCGCATGCCGTCCCCGACGACCAGCTCCCACTGACCCTTCCCGATGTGCCCGACTACTCGCCCAAGACGTTCGACCCCGACGACGCGGCCTCCTCGCCCGAGCCGCCGCTGTCGCGGGTGCCGGAGTGGGTCGACGTCGAGCTGGACCTCGGGGACGGCCGTGGCACCAGGGTCTTCCGTCGTGAGACG
>CALMNV010000304.1 GCA_937873285.1 uncultured Intrasporangium sp.
GGCCCCACCTCGGTGCCCGGCTGGGCCACGCCCTGGGTCGCGGCCACCGCGACCGGTCCGACGCCCTCCCCGCGCCGCGCGTTGGGTGCCTCGGGCCGAGACCGCTCGCCGAAGAGGTCGAGCGCGGCGCTCACCGTCGGCAGGAGCGCGGCGGCCACCCGGGCGTAGCCGGCCGAGCTGGGGTGGAACCGGTCCGCGCTGAACATCACCGCTGGTGCGTCGGTGAACGCCTCGCTGAGCAGGTCGCCGATCGACACGGCCCGCCCGCCGGCCTCGACGACCGCCACTGTCTGCGCCGCGGCGAGGTCACGTGACCAGCGTCGGGCCAGCAGGCGCAGCGGCTGCGGCACCGGCTCGATGGCCCCGAGGTCCGGGCAGGTGCCGACGACGACCTCGCAGCCGGACTCCCGCAGCCGCGCCACAGCCATCTCCAGGTGACGCACCGCGTCCGCCGTGTTGATCCGGTGGGTCACGTCGTTGGCGCCGATGAGGACGACGGCGACGTCGGGCTCGGGCACCCGCTCGAGCGCCTCGCTCACCTGCCGGCCCAGGTCGCGCGACTCGGCGCCGATGACCGCGACGTTGGTCAGCCGCACCGGGCGCCCGCTGAAGGCGGCCACGCCGTTGGCGATGGTGGCCCCGATCGTCTGGTGCGTCTCCTCGGCGCCCATGCCCTTGGCGGTGGAGTCGCCGACGACGAGCAGCTGCCACGGGTCGCCCGGGCCGGAGCCGTAGGTGCCCCCGTCGTCCGGCGCCCCGTCGAACCGCTGCCCCACGATCCGCCGCGCCATGACGGCCTCCACCTTGAGCACGCCGGAGCCGAGCAGGCCGAGCGCGCCGAGCCCGGCCATGCCCATCCCGCCACCGTATGCCGCCGACTGCGCGATCCGGCGTGCGCGCCGTGCTCGGCCCATCGGGATCCTCCTTCGCCCTCCGTCGAGCCGACGCTGTGTGGTCGTGCTCCTCACGGTAGCCGCAGGGGCGGGGCAGGGACCGACCGGGGCGGGGACGGCGGCATACCGCAGGCCTGCGCGGCTCCGGGCGCACCCGGCGGGTCTGCGAGGATGACGGCGTGAAGTATGCCGAGCACATCGCCGACCTCGTCGGCAACACTCCTCTCGTCAAGCTCCACCGCGTCGTCGAGGACGAGGGGGTGCGGTGCACGGTCCTGGCCAAGGTCGAGTACTTCAACCCCGGCGGGTCGGTCAAGGACCGCATCGCGCTGCGGATGGTGGAGGCGGCCGAGCGTGACGGGCTGCTGCGGCCCGGCGGCACCATCGTCGAGCCGACGAGCGGCAACACCGGGGTGGGCCTGGCGCTCGTCGCGCAGCGGCGGGGATACCGGTGCGTCTTCGTCTGCCCCGACAAGGTGAGCCAGGACAAGCGCGACGTGCTCAAGGCCTACGGTGCCGAGGTGCTCGTGTGCCCCACCGCAGTGGCCCCCGACCACCCGAGCTCCTACTACAGCGTGTCGGACCGGCTCGTGGGCGAGATCGACGGCGCGTGGAAGCCCAACCAGTACGAGAACCCCGAGGGGCCCACCAGCCACTACCTGACCACCGGCCCGGAGATCTGGGCGGACACCGACCACGCGGTCACCCACTTCGTCACGGGAGCCGGCACCGGCGGCACGATCAGCGGCGTCGGGCGCTACCTCAAGGAGGTCTCGGGCGGCGCCGTGCGCATCATCGCGGCGGACCCGGAAGGGTCGGTCTACTCGGGTGGCAGTGGCCGGCCGTATCTCGTCGAAGGGGTGGGTGAGGACTTCTGGCCGGGTGCCTACGACCCGTCCGTCGTCGACGAGGTCATCGCCGTCAGTGACGCCGACTCCTTCGACATGACCCGCCGGCTGGCGCGCACGGAGGGCCTGCTCGTCGGTGGCTCCTGCGGGATGGCCGTCGTCGCGGCCCTGCGCGCCGCGAAGGACCTGCCCGAGGAGGCCGTCGTCGTCGTGCTGCTGCCCGACTCCGGCAAGGGGTACCTGTCCAAGATCTTCAACGACGACTGGATGGCCTCCTACGGCTTCCTCAGCACGCACGGGGAGCAGACGGTCGGGTCGGTCCTGCACACCAAGTCGGGCGAGCTGCCGGCGCTCGTGCACACCCACCCCAACGAGACGATCCGCGACGCGGTGCAGATCCTGCGCGAGTACGGCGTCTCGCAGATGCCCGTCGTCAACGCCGAGCCACCGGTGGTGTCCGGCGAGGTGGCCGGGTCGGTGAGCGAACGGGCCCTGCTCGAGGCGCTCTTCACGGGTGGAGCGCACCTTGCCGACCCCGTGGGCAGGCACATGGAGCCCGGCCTGCCGCTCGTCGGCGCGGGGGAGCCGGTCTCCGCCGCCCGCGAGGCCCTGCAGACGTGCGACGCCGTGCTCGTCGTCGAGGACGGCAAGCCCTCCGGTGTGCTGACCCGCGCAGACCTGCTGGCCTTTCTGGCCACCTGAGTCATCCGCGCTCGGTCACGCTCGCTCCACGATGAGCGCAAGCGTCGGGCACTGGTCGGCGGCCCGACGCGCGTGCTCCTGCAGGGCGGGGGGGATCGGCTCGTCGTCGATGATCGGATAGCCCCACTCGTCGAGCTCGACCCACTCTGGGAACAGCTCGGCGCACAGCCCGTGCGCGACACAGGTGATCGGGTTGACGCGAAGACGCATGGTCACCTCCAGGAGGTCGCCGGCGGGGGCCCGACCGGCAGGAGCGGATGATGGAATGCGGCGCCGCACGGCCCCTCGTTGTGGTGCTGGTCGAGGTGGCCGGCGAAGACTCGTAGCGCGCTGGCAGCGAAGCGGGTGGCTCCGTCGGGGTGCCGACACGCTCCACGGCCGGGGACGATGTCGAGCCAGCGTTCGAGGTCGTGGACGGGGTTGGGGGCCCCGCGCCCTTGGGCCAGCTGCTGCATGGCACCGGCGATGGCCGGCAGCCCGTTCACACATGGTCCGCACTGTCCCGCGTTGTGGGCGGCCAGATAGGTCAGCACGTGCGCGGTCTCGGCCAGCCCGCACGCCGAGGCTGGCAGGACGAGGACGATGCCGGCGCCCAGAGCGCCGCCCACGGCGCGCAAGCCGTGCTGCGTCAGGGGAAGCGTCGGAGCCAGCTCGGCAGGCA
>CALMNV010000305.1 GCA_937873285.1 uncultured Intrasporangium sp.
GAGCAGCACCTCGCGGCAGGGCGGCGCCCACAGGCCGTGCTCGGCGACCTCGAGGCTGCGCTGGTCGGCGACCTTGAACCAGCGCACCTCCTCGACGGTGTCGCCCCAGAGCTCGACCCGGAGCGGGTGCTCCTCGGTCGGTGGGAAGACGTCGAGGATGCCGCCGCGCACGGCGAACTCCCCACGCCGCTCGACGAGATCGGTGCGCACGTAGGCGGCCGCGACCAAGGCACCGACGATGTCGTCGAGCGGGCGCTCGTCACCTGCCCGCAGCGCCACCGGCTCGAGGTCGCCGAGGCCCGTGCTGATCGGCTGCAGGACGGCGCGCACGGGTGCGAGGACGACCGACAACGGCCCGTATGCCGCGTCCGTGGGGTCGGGGTGCGCGACCCGGCGCAGCACCGCCAGCCGCCGGCCCACGGTGTCGCTGCGGGGCGAGAGGCGC
Organism: uncultured Intrasporangium sp.; assembly: GCA_937873285.1. GTDB lineage: Bacteria > Actinomycetota > Actinomycetes > Actinomycetales > Dermatophilaceae > CALMNV01. Next base: position 446 of record CALMNV010000305.1, read on the forward strand.
TCGTGGGGCAGCGTCTCCCAGCTGGGGAAGACCGCGACCCGGTCGGAGGGCAGCAGTCCGCCCAGGGCGGCCGCCAGGTCCTCGGCCTCACGGGTCGTCGCGGTCACCACGAGCAGGGGCGCGGTGGCGCCGGTGGCGCCGGCGAGCGCCGCCAGGGCGAAGGCTCGGGCCCCCTCGCTCACCGACACGTCGACCGAGCCGCCGCGGGTCGCCGCCTCGAGCATGCGTTGCACGCCGGCCCCCCGTCCCCAGGCGGAGAGGAGCGGCGTGAGGCGCGGGGAGGCGCCAGGGTGGTGCGAGGACATGACGGTTCCAACCGGTGGGTGGCAGCACGAGCGACCCGACTCCGGTCGGAGGCGGGCTGCGAGCCAGTCTAGCCGTCGCCGGGCGTGGCTCCAGCGGGCTGCGCAGCTCGTCAGGGAGGCCCGATGGGCTGCCCGATTTGAAGATTTTGCCCTCGCATGCTGGGTGGTCGTGGCAGGCTGGCGAAGCGGCCGAGGAGCCGCGGGGGAAGTGGGGAAGACACATGTCCGTTGCCGTCGTGACCGCGGATCCGAGGGTGGTCGTGGAAGGCGCCGTCGCAGCCGACCTCGACCTCGTGCTGGCCGGGGTCGACCTGCCGTGGCCCGAGCTGGGTGGCCATGCCGCGGCGCCGGGCACGCCGTCGAGTCACCCGGAGTGCCGGGTGCCGCTGCCGACCGAGCTGGCCGAACGCGTGACGGCCAGCGGACGCCTCGTGCTCACCGACGCCACCTGCCTGCCGGTGGCCACGATGCAGGACGCCCGGGTGGAGACCGGCGCCGACGGCGTCGTCGCTGCCGGTAGCCTCCGCCCGCTCGGCCTGGTGCCCGACACCGGGTGGCTGCCGGTCGGCGGCCAGATCCTCGTCGCCCAGCGCCCCCTCCTCGACGGGGATCTCGACGACCTCGGCTCCGAGCCGGTCGTGGTGCTGGTCCCCTCCGGGACCTCCCCGGGCGGTATGCCGTCGGGCACCCTTCGGGCCGCCATCGAGGCCGTCGTGCCGGCCGGTGGCCAGGTCACGGTGCGCACCGTCCCCATCGTGTGGCGTGACTCGGCCAGCGACCGCGCCCTGGTGCAGGCGGTCGGCGAGGCGGCCGGGCGCCCGGCCCGGCTGCTCGCCGCCGACGACCCGCGGTGGGTCGCCGCCGACGTCGCCCTCGACCGGGACCGGCCCGCGCCCGGCGTCTCCCCGAAGGTGGTGGAGGTCCTGCTGCGCTGGCGCCCCAACCGTGCCCGCCGCGGGCTCGTGGTGTTCTTCACCGGCCTGTCCGGCTCCGGGAAGTCCACGCTGGCCGGGGCCCTCGTCGAGCACCTGGACCGGCACCAGGACGACGCCCGTCGCCGCCACGCCGTGACGCTGCTCGACGGCGACCTCGTGCGGCGGATGCTGTCGGCCGGCCTGGGCTTCGACCGGGACGGCAGGGACGCCAACGTGCGCCGGATCGGCTTCGTGGCGGCTGAGATCGCCCGGCACGGCGGCCTGGTTGTGTGTGCCCCCATCGCCCCCTTCGCCGCTACTCGCGACGCGGTGCGGGCGATGGTCGAGGAGGTGGGCGACTTTGTGCTCGTCCACGTCGCGACCCCTCTGGAGGTCTGCGAGGCGCGCGATCGCAAGGGGCTCTACGCGGAGGCTCGCGCGGGACGGCTTCCCGACTTCACGGGTGTCTCCTCGCCCTACGAGCCGCCCGCCGACGCCGACCTCGTCGTCGACACCACCGGGCGGACCCTCGCCGACTGCCTGCAGGATGTCCTCTCCCACCTGCGTGGCGGCGGGTGGGTGTCATGAGCGTGGATCCGCTGCTCGCCTTCGCCTCGCTGGGCATCGGGATCATCGTGGGTTTGACCGGCATGGGTGGCGGCGCCCTGATGACTCCGATGCTCGTGCTCTTCTTCAACGTCCCGCCGCTCGCGGCCGTCTCCAGCGACCTCGTCGCGGCGGCGGTGATGAAGCCGGTGGGCTCTGCCGTCCACCTGCGTCGTGGGACGGTCAACCTCGGGCTCGTCAAGTGGCTCTGCATCGGCTCCATCCCGAGCGCTTTCGCCGGCGTGCTGCTGCTCAAGCTCATCGGCTCGGGAGCGGCGGCTC
>CALMNV010000306.1 GCA_937873285.1 uncultured Intrasporangium sp.
CTCTCCTACGTGCTGTCCGCCCTCGCGGCCGTCATCTACGTCGTCGCCACGGCCGGCCTCGCTCGCGGCGACCGCGGCTCGGTGCGGGTGGCGTCGGTGGCCGTGACGGTCGAGCTCGTCGGCGTGCTCGTCGTCGGGGCGGTGTCGTATGCCGTGCCGGCTGCCTTCCCCGACAAGACGGTGTGGTCCCACTTCGGTGCGGGCTACGGCTACGTCCCGCTCGTGCTGCCCGTCCTGGGGCTGCTCTGGATCCGCCGGCGACGCGCGGCCCTGCCGGAGGCCCGGTGACCGGCCGGCTCGTCGGCCGCGTCGCCACCCGCCACTAGGGTGGCCGCCATGGACCAGCGAAGCCCGGCACCGATCCCGACCGGACCGCTCGCCGTCCGCCCGATCGCCGGGGAGCAGCTCGACCAGATGGTGCTCGCCGTCGGCGGCAGCTTCCTGCAGACTCCGGCCTGGGCGCGGACCAAGCCCGACTGGCGGGCCACCTACCTCGGCTGGTTCACTGCGGACGACCGGCTCGTCGGCGCCGGCCTCGTCCTTTCCCGCAACCTGCCCCGGCTGCGGCGCTCCTTCGCCTACCTGCCGGAGGGACCCGCGCTGCCGTGGCCGAGCGTGGCCGCCGACCCCGCCGCGTGGCTCGACCCACTCGTCGCGTGGGCCAAGGCCGAGAAGGCTTTCGCCCTGCGGCTGGGCTTCCCCCTCGTCTCGCGAGCATGGGAGCCGGAGGTCGTCAAGAAGCAGATCTCCGGCGGCGGCCTGATGTCCTTCACCTCGTTGCCGCCCACGGTCGACAACCCCGACGCCGAGGTGCTCCAGCGTTGGCTCGACGCCGGCGGCTGGCGGCCCATCGGCTGGGGCAACACCGCCGCGGTGGGGCAGCCGCGCTACGTGTGCGTCGTTCCGCTGGCCGGCCGGGCGCCCGACGAGCTGCTGAAGCGCATGAACCAGCAGTGGCGCCGCAACATCAAGAAGGCCGACAAGGCGCAGGTGCGGGTGCGCACGGTCGGGGTGCAGGGCGTCGAGACCTTCCATGCCCTCTATGCCGAGACGGCGCAGCGCGACCACTTCGTGCCCCGGGCGCGGCCCTACTTCGAGCAGATGGTGCGCGCCTTCTCGGCCAGCGGCGACCAACGGCTCACCGGCACCATCTACGAGGCGCACGTCGACGGCGACGTCCTCGCCTCCGCGCTCATGGTGCGGGTCGGCGACATGTTCTCCTACCTCTACGGCGGCTCCACCAGCCGCAACCGCGAGGCTCGCGCGTCCAACGCGCTGCAGTGGCAGGCGATCCAGGACGCGCTGGCAGCCGGATGCACGGCATACGACCTGCGCGGGTTCAACACCTCGCTCGGCGCGACGTCCCCGCTCACCGGCCTGCTCCAGTTCAAGCTCGGCGCGGGAGCCGACGTCGTCGAGCACGTGGGGGAGCGCGAGCTCGTGCTCAGCCCCCTGTGGCACCGCGCGTTCGAGACGGCCATGGCGGCCCGGGTGGCCATCAACAACCGCCGCTCGGGGGCCAGCGCGACCTCCGACGCGGACGTGTGAGCATCGAGCGCCGCTGACACACGGGCTGTGGAGCGCCCCGCCTATCCTGTTCCACATGGCCGAGCAGCCCGTCACCGCCTCCCGGCGACGGACCGGCTCCCGGGGTCGAGGCCGTAGGCCGCCGACCCCCGAGCACGGCGAGGCGCGCCGCGCCGCCCGCGCTGCGCTGGTGCCGCCGATCCGCTACCCCGACCTGCCGGTCGTGGAGCGCAAGGACGACATCGCCGCGGCCATCCGCGACCACCAGGTCGTCGTCATCGCCGGCGAGACCGGCTCGGGCAAGACGACCCAGATCCCCAAGATCTGCCTCGAGCTCGGCCGCGGCGTCGACGGGGTCATCGGCCACACCCAGCCGCGCCGCATCGCAGCCCGGTCGGTCGCCGAGCGCCTCTGCGACGAGCTCGGCGTCGAGCTCGGCACCACGGTGGGATACCAGGTGCGCTTCACCGACCAGTCGAGCCGCGACACGCTCGTCAAGGTCATGACCGACGGCATCCTGCTCGCCGAGCTGCAGCGCGACCGCGAGCTGCGCCGCTACGACACGATCATCCTCGACGAGGCCCACGAGCGCAGCCTCAACATCGACTTCATCCTCGGCTACCTTCGGCAGCTGCTGCCCCGGCGACCGGACCTCAAGGTCGTCATCACCTCGGCGACCATCGACCCCCAGCGCTTCGCCCAGCACTTCGCCGTCGACGGGGTGCCCGCCCCGGTGATCGAGGTCTCCGGGCGCACCTATCCCGTCGAGATCCGCTACCGGCCGCTCGTCGACCTCGTCGGCGACGACGAGGACAAGGACGTGGTGACCGGCATCTGCGAGGCGGTCGAGGAGCTGTGGACGGAGCGGTCACCCGGGGGCAGCAGCGATCGCGACATCCTGGTCTTCCTCTCGGGGGAGCGGGAGATCCGTGACGCGGCCGAGGCGCTGACCGGCCTGCACCTGCCCGTCACCGAGATCCTGCCGCTCTACGGCCGGCTCTCGGCCGCCGAGCAGCACCGCGTCTTCTCCCCGCACGCCGGCCGGCGCATCGTGCTCGCGACCAACGTCGCCGAGACCTCCCTCACCGTCCCGGGCATCCGCTACGTCGTCGACACCGGCACCGCCCGGATCTCCCGCTACAGCCAGCGCACCAAGGTGCAACGGCTGCCGATCGAGCCGATCTCACAGGCGTCGGCGAACCAGCGCTCCGGCCGCTGTGGGCGCGTCTCGGAGGGCATCGCGATCCGGCTCTACTCCGAGGAGGACTACGCCTCGCGGCCGCTCTTCACCGAGCCCGAGATCCTGCGGACCAACCTCGCCTCGGTGATCCTGCAGATGACCGCACTGGGGCTCGGCGACGTGGCCCGCTTCCCCTTCGTCGACCCGCCCGACCCGCGGCAGATCACCGACGGTGTCCGGCTCCTCGAGGAGCTGCAGGCCTTCTCCTCCCCGGACCGCCGACGGGACGACCCTGAGGACCCCGAGCAGGGCCGGCGAGGCCCGGGACGGCGCCTGACGGCATACGGCCGGACCATCGCCGCGCTGCCCATCGACCCCCGACACGCCCGCATGGTGCTCGAGGCGCACCAGCGCGGCGTGCTGCGCGAGGTGCTCGTCATCGTCGCCGGCCTGTCCATCCAGGACCCACGGGAACGGCCGCAGGACAAGCAGGAGCTCGCCGCGGCCGCGCACAAGCGCTTCGCCGACGAGCGGTCGGACTTCCTGTCATGGCTGCACCTGTGGTCCTACCTGCAGGAGCAGCAGCAGGAGCGTTCGTCGAGCGGCTTCCGGCGCCTGTGCAAGGCCGAGTTCCTGCACTACCTGCGGGTCCGCGAGTGGCAGGACCTGCACGTCCAGCTGCGCCAGGCGGCCCGCCAGGCGGGACTCGACGTGCCGCGCGGTCCGGCCCGGCAGCCGGTCGATGGCGTCGTCGACGTCGACGCCATCCACCGGTCGCTGCTCGCCGGACTGCTCTCGCACGTGGGCCTCCGGGACGAGCAACGGCGTGAGTATGCCGGTGCGCGCGGGTCGCGCTTCGCCATCTCGCCCGGGTCCGCTCTCTTTCGCAGGCAGCCGCAGCTGGTCATGGCCGAGGAGCTCGTCGAGACGAGCCGACTGTGGGCCCGCGAGTGCGCCCGGATCGAGCCGGAGTGGGCCGAGGAGCTCGGTGCCCACCTCGTCAGGCGCCAGCACTCCGAGCCGCGGTGGTCGGCACGGCGGGCGTCGGCCGTCGCGACCGAGCGGGTCACCCTCTATGGCGTGCCGATCGTCGTCGGTCGGGTCGTCGGCCTCGGGAGCATCGACCCCCAGCTGGCACGGGAGCTCTTCCTCCGGCACGCCCTGGTCGAGGGTGACTGGAGCACCGAGCACCGGTTCTTCTCCGACAACGCCGCTCTCGTGGAGCGGATCGCAGAGCTCGAGGCGCGGACCCGGCGCCGTGACCTGGTCGTCGACGACGCCACGCTGTTCGCGTTCTACGACAAGCGGGTCCCGCAGTCGGTCGTCTCCGGCAGGCACTTCGACTCGTGGTGGAAGAAGGCGCGCCGGGCGACGCCCGACCTGCTGACCTTCACCGAGGAGCTGCTGCTGCGCAGCCCAGAGGGAGGGGCTGCGGGCGCCGACTACCCCACGAGCTGGCGGCAGGGCGAGCACGTCTTCGAGGTCACCTACCAGTTCGAGCCGGGCTCGGCGGCCGACGGCGTCACGGTGCACCTCCCGGTCGACCGGCTCAACCAGGTGTCGGGGAAGGGGCTCGACTGGCAGGTGCCGGGGTTTCGCGAGGACCTGGTCACGGCCCTGCTCCGGTCACTGCCCAAGGCGACCCGTCGCCACCTGGTGCCCGCGCCGGAGCACGCGCGCGGCGTGCTGCCCGAGCTCGACCCCGAGGCCGGGCCGCTGCTTCCGGCGCTGGCACGGGCTCTGCAGGCACGCGGCGGCGTGCCGATCCGACCCGAGGACTTCGACCTCGCCCGCGTGCCGCCGCATCTGCGGATCACCTTCTCCGTCGACGGGCCGGACGGCACCGTCGTCGCCAGCGGCAAGGACCTGGATGCGGTGCGGGAGCAGGCCGCGCCGCAGCTGCGGCGCCAGGTCCGGGCCGCGAGCTCGGCGCTCGAGCGCACGGGGCTGACGAGCTGGACGCTCGACGTGGTGCCTGAGACGTCCCAGAGCGACTCCGGGGCCCGGGGCTACC
>CALMNV010000307.1 GCA_937873285.1 uncultured Intrasporangium sp.
GGCCGGGGGGCCACCTTGCCGACGCGTCCCACGCCGTGAGAGGCAGTGGCGGCGGTGTGTCCTCGCCGGCCCGTAGCCTGCCGGGCATGGGCATGCCGACTGAGCCGATCCACGCCGAGGCCCCGACCTTCGCGAACGAGGCGGAGCGACTGGTCTGGGACCTGCTGGAGAAGCAGCAGGGCGCCGACTGGGCGGTGCTGCCGAACCTGCGCCTGACGAACGCCCGGAAGGACTACGAGCTCGACTTCGTCGTCCTCATGCCGGACGTGGGAATCGTCGTCCTCGAGGTCAAGGGCGGTCACGTCTGGGTCGACGGAGGCGGTCACTGGCGTCAGGGGCACCTCAGCCGAGACAAGGTGATCCACCCGGTGGATCAGTGCCGGGAGGGAAAGTATGCGCTGCGCACCTACGTCGAGCGTGACCCACGGTGGGCGAAATCCTCCCGCACCCGAGTCCGATGGGCTCACGCGATCGTCGCGCCGTTCACCGAGCTGCCGGACGACTTCGCGACGCCCGACTGCCCGCGGTGGATGATCAGCGGCAAGCGCGACCTCGACGACCTGGCCGGACGCCTCCACGACGTGCTCGATCGGCAGGAGACCGGTCACCGGCGACCTTCGCACGAGGATGTGGCACTTGTCCGGGAGATCGTGCTGGGACGCAGCTTCCCGGCATACGACATCACCGCTGAGGCCGACGAGCGCGAGGCGGTCGCCGACCGGCTGACCCAGGAGCAGGCCGCGCTGCTCAAGGTCACCCGGCTCATCAACCGCTTGGAGGTGCGCGGGGGAGCGGGCTCTGGCAAGACGATCCTGGCGCTCACGCAAGCCAAGGACCTCACGCGCGGGCAGGGGGAGCGCAGGCCGCAGCGCGTCGCGCTGCTCTGCTACTCGATCGGGCTCAGCCAGCACTTCACCCGCCAGCTCGCCGGCGTGCAGCGCAGCCACCGCCCGGCCTTCGTCGGCTGCTTCGAGGACCTGGCGCGCGCGTGGGGAGTCACGCACTTCGCGCCGCGCGACGACACCGACTTCTGGGAGCGGCGGCTGGCCGAGCAGATGGCCGCGATCGCCGAGAGCCTGCCGGAGGGCAAGCGCTTCGACGCGGTCATCGTCGACGAGGCGCAGGACTTCGCCGACCTGTGGTGGCAACCGGTGATGATGTCGCTCAAGGACGACGAGACCGGGGGCCTTTACGTCTACTCCGATGAGAACCAGCGCATCTTCGCCCGGTTCGGCCGCCCGCCGGTGGATCTCGTGCCGCTTGTCCTCGACCACAACCTGCGCAACACGCAGCAGATCGCGAGGGCGTTCGGTCCGCTCGCGCCGATGCGCATGCACCTCAAAGGCGGTCAGGGCGTGGATGTGACGTTCGTGCCCTGTGCTGCCGCTGACGCGGTCGACGTCGCCGACGAGCACGTCGACAGGCTGCTCGAGGAGGGCTGGCGATCCGAGCACGTCGCCCTGCTCACCATGGGCTCGCGGCATCCCGCCCAGGTGGAGAGGCAGGAGGCGCTTGGTCACGTCGGCTACTGGCGGTCGTTCTGGGAGGACGACGACGTGTTCTACGGACATGTCCTCGGCTGCAAGGGCCTCGAGCGAAAGGCCGTGGTGCTGTGCGTCAACATCACGGACGCAGAGCGGGCCAAGGAGATGCTGTACGTCGGGATGTCGCGGGCGACCGATCAGCTCGTCGTCGTCGGCGACCCCGCGACGGTCCGGGAGATCGGCGGCCAGCAGGTGGCCCGCGAGCTGGGAATCGAGTGACTGCTGCCCGCAGGGACCCACGCCAGCCGAAGTTCGCTGGTCCTGTGGATAACGTCGCGGGCGAACGGGCCTTCGCGGCGAGGATGTCGTCGTGACCTTTCAAGACCTGCCCGCAGGGGCGAGCGAGATTCCGCTCACGGACAAGCGTGTCGCCGCCGACGTCATCGACCTCATTCTCGGCGACCAGGACCGCGCCCACGGGTGCATCGGCGTGATGGTGTGTGACGAGCAGGACCGCGGCATCCAGCCCGTCGTCGTGTCGGACGTGCCGCACGATGCCGGCAGCGGCGGGCTCGCGCAGCTGCTCGACCTCCTGCTGCCGCTGGTGGCGCAGAGAGGCGGCTCGGTGCTCATCGGCCGCGGCCGACCCAGAGGCGGGGTCCCCAACGACCTCGACCGGCAGTGGCACCAGCAGGCCATCGACTCGTGCGCGGCTCACGGCGTGCGCCTGCTCGGCTTCTACCTCGCCACCCGTGACGGGGTCCACCCGCTGCCCGACCCGCTGGCCGCCGCCTCCTGAGCGTGACGTGCCGGACCCAGCCCGGCGTGATGTCCCACGGGCGCCGCGCGCACCCGCGCGCCGCGTGCACCCGCGCGCGCCCGCCCACTCCGCTTCGCGGCATACGGCCGGGCATCGCGCGGGACCCGACCGCTGTCGGTGGCC
>CALMNV010000308.1 GCA_937873285.1 uncultured Intrasporangium sp.
GCGCGGTGACGGCTCCTAGGCTCCGGCGCTCTCGCGCCCGCGGAGCAGGGAGGCGAGCAGCTGCGCGGCGGCACCGACGCCGTGCCCCAGCTGGATGCACTCGGCCGGCGCACGCTCCTGATGACCGCCGCCCACGCCGATGGTCAGCTGCGGAAAGCGCTGTCGCAGCGACGTGACGACCGCGCGCAGCCCCCGCAGGTCGCGGGCGGTCGGCACGGCGAGCACGACGCAGGCGGCGGCCCGGGCGGCGACGGCCGTGGGCCAGTCCTCCACGGGAAGGTCGGCGCCGACGTATGCCGTGTCGAGCCCCTGCCGCCGGGCCGCGGTGGCGAAGGCCAGCAGGCCGAGCTCGTGGCGAGCGCCCGGCGGCAGGCCGATGACGACGCGAGGGCCGTCGGCGTGCGAGGCGGCTGCCTCGTAGGCGGCGGAGAGCCGCCGGCCCACGGCATACGCCACCATGTGCTCCCCTGCGACGGTGACCTCACCACCCGCCCAGGCATCACCGACAGCGACCAGCGCGTCGAGCAGCCAGCCGTCGACGACGCGCTCGAAGGAGGCTCGGCTGAAGGCGTCGTCGAGCACCGCCGCAAGGCCCACCGCGTCCAGTCGGGCTGCCGCCGACACCAGTCGGCCGGCGTCCGACGTCTCATCGGCGGCGCCCACCGACGAGACGTCGGACGCGTCCGCAGCCTCTTCCGCCGAGCCCACAGCCCCTCCCGCCGCGGCCACCGCCAGCGCCGGCGCGGCGAGGCGCCGCCTGGTCTCCTCGGCGGCCTGCCGCGCGGACCACCCGGCCTGCACGAGCGAGTTCATGACCGTGATCGCCTGGACGGCGCCGGCGTCGTAGAGCCGGTATCCGGCGTCGGTGCGCCGCGGTGCGACGATGCCGTAGCGGCGCTCCCAGGCCCGCAGGGTGGCGACGCTCAGGCCGGTCAGCTCCGCCGCCCGCTTGATCGTGTACATGTCGCCGCCCGCACCATCGATGTCCGCCGTCCGTCACCACCGGGACCGGCCCGACCTTTGACACACGCTCGACGCCAAGCCTACGGTGTGGACAATCTTTCGACAATTCCGGAGTCGTGCATGCCCACGGTCGTCCTCTGGTTCCGCCGCGACCTGCGGGTCAGTGACCATCCGGCGCTCCTCGCGGCCAGCGCGACGGGCGCCGACGTGCTGGCGCTCTTCGTCGTCGACCCGACCCTGTGGCACCCCGGCTCCGTGCGCACGGGACGGCTGCTCGCCTCCCTCGGGGCACTGTCGGGCCAGCTTGAGGGGGCGCTCGTGGTGCGCCGCGGGCCGCCCGAGCGGGTCGTGGCGGAGGTGGCCGAGCAGGTGGGCGCCCGCGAGGTGCACGTCACCCGCGAGAGCACTCCGTATGGCCGTCGACGCGACGACCGCGTCCGCACCGCCCTGGCCAGCAGCGGAACCCAGCTGGTGGAGACCGGCACTCCGTATGCCGTCGGGCCAGGTCTGCTGCGCAACGCCAGCGGCGCGGCATACCAGGTGTTCACGCCGTTCTCCCGTGCCTGGCGTGACCACGGGTGGCCGGCTCCGGCGCCGCGCCCCTCGGCCGTCGCCTGGCACCGAGGCCTGACGGGCGAGCGGCTCGCCCGGCCCACCACTGCGGACGCGGGAGAGAGCGCTGCGCTCGCGGCCTGGGGCCGGTTCGTCGAGGAGGGCCTCGACGCCTATGGCAGGGAGCGCGACCGCCCGGACCTCGACACGACGAGCCGCATGTCGGTGCACCTGAAGTACGGCGAGATCCACCCCCGGACGATGCTCGCCGACCTCGCCGCCCACGACGCCGCCCGCCCGGGCCCGCGCGCCCCGGAGAGCGGCGCCCACCGATACGTCACCGAGCTGTGCTGGCGCGAGTTCTATGCCGACGTCCTCTGGCACCGGCCGGCGTCCGCCTGGCAGGACCTGCGCGACGGCCTCCGCACGATGCCGTATGCCGACGCCTCGAGCCCGCACGTCGGTGCGTGGCAGGCGGGCCGCACCGGCTACCCGTTCGTCGACGCGGGCATGCGCCAGCTGCTCGAGCAGGGCTGGATGCACAACCGGGCGCGCATGGTCACGGCCAGCTTCCTCGTCAAGGACCTCCACGTGTGGTGGCCGGTGGGAGCGCGGCACTTCCTCGCCCACCTGCAGGACGGGGACCTCGCCTCCAACACGCACGGCTGGCAGTGGGTGGCGGGGACCGGCACCGACGCCGCCCCCTACTTCCGGATCTTCAACCCCGTGAGCCAGGGACTGCGCTTCGACCCCGACGGCGACTACGTCCGCCGGTGGGTGCCCGAGCTCGCGCACCTGCCGGGCGCCGCCGCCCACGAGCCCTGGCGGCACCCGCAGGGCTACGCCGCCGGCTATCCGCAGCGGATCGTCGACCACGCGACGGAGCGGCAGGAGTCCTTGCGGCGCTACGAGCGGGCGCGATCGGAGCGGCCATGACCGGCCCGGTCGCCGAGCTGCGGGCCTTTCTCCGCGCGGCCCTCGTCTCCCCGGTCCCCGACCGACACGAGGACCCGCCGGCGAGCACCCCCCGCCGTCGCCTCACCGTCGCCCTGACGCTCCTCGCCGGCGTGGCGGCGCTCGCCGCGACCCTGCGCATCCCGCCCGGCGACGGCCGCTTCTATCCGGCCGCCGTCGGACTGGCCGCCGTGTGGGCGGTCGGCGCGCTCGTCTCGGGGCCGCTCCATCTCGGCTCCGGGCACACCCGAGCCGGTGCCCGCCTGAGCCGGCCCGTCGCGCAGTCGCTGGCGCTCGGCGTGCTGACCCTGGCCGTCTTCCTCGCCGGTGCCGTCGCCGTCGCGCGCGTGCCTGCCCTGCGCGAGCCCGTGGACGACCTGCTCGACCACGCCCGGTTCGGCTCGCTTCCGGCGGTGCTCGGCATCACCGTGCTCAACGGGGTCGTCGAGGAGCTCTTCTTCCGCGGAGCGCTCTATGCCGCCCTGCCCCCAGCCCGCGCGGTCCTGCTCACCACCGCCCTCTACACGCTCACCACCCTCGGCAGCGGCGTGCCGCTGCTAGTGTTCGCGGCCGCCGTCGTGGGGCTGCTGACCGCCCTGCAGCGGCGGGTCACCGGTGGCGTGCTCGGCCCGATGATCACCCATGTCACGTGGTCCTGCGGCATGCTCCTGCTCCTGCCCCCCGTCCTCCAGCTCGTGAGGTAGCCACGATGACCCGACCGACCCAGCCGACGACCCAGCCGAACCAGCCGACGACCCAGGCAACCGCCCGGGAGGCGACGTCCGACCCGGACGCCGCCGCGTTCGACGGCACGGCCGAAGATTACTTCTGGGCCAGCACGGTGGCGGCGTTCGACCCGACGCTGGCATGGAGCGTCTACTTCGGCGCCGGCTTCAGCGCCTACGGCGCGCGCACCGGGGTCACGGCGCACGCGCGCTGCGTGCGCGGAGGTCGCGTCGTGTCGCGCGAACGTTGGGAGGTTTCGACGGACGAGGTGCGCGACGCGAACACGGGGTTGACCTGGCATCG
>CALMNV010000309.1 GCA_937873285.1 uncultured Intrasporangium sp.
CAAGACGCTGCTGCGCAAGCTCACCGAGCTGCGGTATGCCGTCGCCCTGGAGCGCTCGTGGAGCAAGGACCAGATCCTGCAGGGCTACCTCAACCTCGCCTACTACGGTGACGGGGCCTACGGGGTGCAGGCCGCCGCCGAGCACTACTTCGGGGTGCCGGCCAGCCGGCTCAGCCTCACCGAGGCGGCCACCCTCGCCGGCCTCGTGCAGAGCCCGAGCGCCACCGACCCCGTGCACAACCCGCAGGCGGCGCAGGCCCGGCGCAACGTCGTGCTCGGCCGGATGCACGAGCTCGGCCAGCTGAGCACGGCCGCGTGGCGGGCCGCCGTCCGCCGGCCTCTCGCCGCCGACCTGCACGTCACCTACCCGCCGGCCACGTGCGCGGCCTCGAGCTACCCCTACTTCTGCGACTTCGTGATCCGGTGGCTCGAGCAGCAGCCGGCGCTCGGGCCGACCACGCAGGCGCGCCACGACCTGCTCTTCCGCGGCGGCCTCACCGTGCGCACCACCCTCGACCCAGCCATCGAGCGCACGCTCAACGACTCGCTGCGGGCGGTCGCGCCGGAGCACAACAACCTCGGGGTGGCGGCGGCGGCATACGTCACGGAGCCGGGCACCGGCAAGGTCCTCGCGTTCGGCCAGGACACGCCCTACGGCCTGACGGGGGCGTCCGGCGGCACGTCGGTCAACTACTCCGTCGACAAGGTCTACGGCGGCTCGCAGGGCTTCCAGTTCGGCTCCACGGCAAAGGCGTTCGCGCTCGTGACGGCGATGGCACAGGGCCTCGGCACGCAGGCCGTCGTGGACGCACCCGCGGCCGGCCCCAACCAGGCCGCCACCTTCCCCGCGTCGCAGTTCCCGCAGCCGTGCGGCCTGGCCACGGACTGGAAGGTCTACAACGACGAGGCGTGGGGCGGTGGCCCGCTGCCGCTGATGACCGCGACCGCGAAGTCGACCAACACCGCCTTCGTGCAGCTGGCCAGCCAGATCGGCGTGTGCGCCATCCACCAGACCATGACGGCGTTCGACATCCACGACGCCAGCGGCGGGCCGCTCGGCACCTATCCGCCGCAGGTCATCCTCGGCGCCCAGACCGTGTCTCCTCAGACGATGGCCAACGCGTATGCCGCCCTCGCCACCGGCGGCGTGCGCTGCGCCACCTACCCCGTGACCAGCGTCGAGCAGGGCGGCAAGGTGCTGTGGGCTCCGCAGCCGTCGTGCACCCGCGTGGCCGACCAGCAGGCGGTGAGCTCGGCCACGCAGTTCCTCGAGTACAACATGACCAACGGCTCGGGCATCCGCAACCAGCTCGCCGGCCGGGTCTCCGCGGGCAAGACGGGCACCTCCGACGGCAACGCGCAGTCGTGGTTCGTCGGCTACACCCCACAGCTGGCCACTGCCGTGTGGGTGGGCAACCCGGCCACGCCGAACCGGCCGATGTTCAACGTCTCGATGGCCGGCAAGAGCTGCACGGCCATGACCGGCGCCTGCTATGCCGCGCCGATCTGGCGACGCATCATGGACGGCGCCCTGGCCGGGAAGCCGGCGCTTCCGCTGCCGTGAGCGCCGTGGGCCTCGGTGCCCGGTCGGGACGCTGGCGCCGCAGCCCGATGCCGAGCGTCGCGGCCACCGCCGCGCCGAGCGCCGCCGCGACCGCGCCGCCGAGGAAGACCGTCTGGATCTGCACCACCCCGGTGGCGAGCAGGGCATTGGTGTCGAGCGGGTCGGGCAGGGCTCGCGCCGCGTCGAAGTAGCGACGCAGGCCCACCGCCGTGAGCAGCGCCAGGCCCACCACCATGCCGACCATCCGGGCGGCCACGACCAGCGAGCTGGCCACCCCGTGTGCGTCCGCCGGCGAGTCGGCCAGCACCGCGTCGTTGACCGGTGCGAGCGCGAGGCCCATGCCGAGCCCGACCGCAGCGAGCACGACCGTGGTCGGCAGCGGCTCCTGCACCGAGCGCAGCGACCACCCGGACATGACGACGAGGCCCGCGGCGGCCAGGAGCAACCCCGGCCCCGCGACGGCCCCGGCGCCGAGGCGGCGCAGCGCCACCCCGCCGGCCACGGCTCCGACTGGCACGGCGACGAGGAAGCGCACCAGCACCAGAGCCGCCCCGGTCTCGTCGTGGGAGCCGGCCAGCCGCGCCAGGAGCGGCACGTCGACCACCACGGCCACGAGCGCCACCCCCACGAGCAGGCTCACGAGGACAGCCCTCGCCCCACGGCCGCCGACCACGCCGCGCGGCACGAGCGGCCGGTCGGCGTGCCGGTGCCACCACCAGTAGAGGCCGGCGCACACGCCCGCGACCGGCAGCAGCACACGGCCCAGGGCTCCGACGAGCTCCCGTTCCGGGTCGGCCGAGGCGAAGCTGACGACCAGGCAGCCGAGGGCGCCGGTCACGAGGGTGGCCCCCACGACGTCCGCCCGCCGCAGCACCGGCCACCACCGGGGCGCCGCCATGGTCGCCGCCGCCACGAGCAGCGCGGCGGCGACCACGCCCAGCGGGGTCAGGACGCGAGAGTCACCGGAGATGGGCACGAACGGCGCGCCGAGCACCACGTCGGTCACCAGCCGCGGCGGGGCCGCGAGGGCGAGCCCCCCGAGGGCCAGCCCCGCGACGGCGAGCACCCGAGCCGTCACCAGAGCGGCACGTATGCCACCGGGCCGACGCACGCCGCCCCGCTTCCCCGCGCGCGCCCCGAGCCCGCGGATCACGGCATACAGCACCACGCCGGCGACGGCGTTGGCCCAGAAGATGGTCCGCCACCCCGAGACGGCGAGGATGCCGGCCCCGACGACCGGGCCGACCACCGAGCCGAGCTCCTGCACGGCGCCGACGACCCCGAGCGGCGTGCCGCGCCGCCCGGGCGGCCACAGGTCCGCCACGAGGGCGAGCGTGGCGGGCACGAGACCGCCGCCGCCGAGGCCCTGCAGCACGCGGCCGGCGACGAGCACCGGAAGGTCGACGGCGAGCGCGGTCACCGCCGAGCCGACGACGAAGACGACGAGGCAGCCGAGCAGCACCCGCCGCCGGTCGAGCAGGTCCGAGAGCCGGCCGACGAGGGGCAGCACGGCGACATAGCCGAGGAGGAACCCGGAGACGATGGGCGTGGCCCGCTGCAGCGCGTCGATGCCGATGCCGACGCCGGCCATCATGTCGGTCAGGGCGAGGACGACGACGTAGGTGTCGGCGGCGGCGAGGGCGATGGCCACCGACGCGGCACCGAGCAGCCCGAGCCGGCCGGTGTCGGGCAGCGCCGGGCCCGGGCTGGTCACGGCGTCTCGATCGTCACCGGCGCGCCGTACTGGTCGAGGGTGAGCGTGTAGGTCGAGCTCGTGCCCGGGCCGAAGAAGGGGCCGACGATACTCACCTGGCGCAGCTGCTGGGCGTCGGTGAGGCCATAGGTGGTCGCGAAGGTGGCGTTGCGGTCGCCGACGAGGAACAGGTCCGCGACGGCCGAGCCGGGCAGGGACCCCGTGATCGTCTTCAGCACCTCGGAGCCCTGCCGCACGTCGCTGCCGGCGGTCGGTGCCGTGGTCGCGGTGAGCAGGGTCGTCAGGCCCGCGTCGGGTGAGAAGAGGGTGGCCGGGTCGGGCACGCCGAAGGTCTTGGGGTCGATCTTGTTCGTGCCCGGCACGAGCGGCAGCTTGGCCCACACCTGACCCCCGACGGAGGTGACCTGGGCGTCCGCCGAGACGCCCTTGAGGGTCAACGTGAAGGTGCCCTTGAAGGCCGGCGGGTGCTTGCCCCACCCATCGGCCGACACCACACCGCTCGCGCCCTGCGGCACGTTGGCGCTGGCCAGCTTGAGGTGCACCGAGGTGGCGGCGTCGAGCGTGGACTTGGCCGCCGCGAGCCGCTCGGCCGGAGTGAGCGCGCGCTGGGTCGGCGCCGGCTCGGTGCCCTGACCGGTGCAGGCGGCCACGCCAGTGAGGCTGAGGGCGGCCAGGCCCGCAGTGGCCAGTCGGCGTCGAAGGCGCATCATCTGCGAAGGCTAACCGAGCGGTGGCACGCTCCTGGCGATCGGTGGCGCGCCAAACTTGCGGCTCTCCGTCAGGAGAGCCCAAAATCCGAACTCGAGTGCCCATCGGTCGCGAGCCTCTAGTTGAGGCAAGAATGACAACACTCTACAAAATGGCTACAGCAAGGATGAGCCATAGGACGCGCTGGCAGGCTCAGACCTCGGGAAGTAGTGAGCGACCAGCCCTGTGAGCAGGGCTTTTTCTTCGCCCTACCGTATCGGAAATCAGA
>CALMNV010000310.1 GCA_937873285.1 uncultured Intrasporangium sp.
CCTGCTCGCGCGGGGCGGGACGGTCGTGACCCTCGGCAACTCGGCCAAGGAGCCGACCATCTTCGACACCCGCGAGTTCTTCTCGATCGGCGGCGCGCGGCTGTACGGCTTCCACCTGGTGATCCACGAGATGGTGGTGGACCCGGTCGCGGCCGACCTCGGCTACCTGGCGCGGCTGGTGGCGGACGGCCACCTGGACCCGCAGATCGCGCTCGAAGTCGGTTGGCGCGACGCCGGCCCGGCCCTCGCGGCCCTCATCGAACGCCGCGTCGACGGCAAGGCGGTCCTCCACCTGCACTGACCGGCTGCGCCTTCCGTACCGCGGGCATTGGGGGTGTGTCATCATTGAGCGGACCGAGTTCGTCGTTCGGAGGCACGCCGATGGCACGCACGACTATCGACCTCGACCCCGACCAGTACGAGCACCTCGCGAAGCTGGCCGAGGCTTCGGGGCGGTCGCTCCGAGTGCTCGTGCATGACGCACTCAGTGAGTATCTCGTGCGTCAACCCTCAAACGTTTCCACCAACGGCGCCGCGACGAGTGAGGCTCGCCTCGTCGAGCGACGGAAGCTGACGCCCGAAGAAGAGGCAGACTGGCGGCGTCGCTTCGAAGAGCTCATCGCACGCATCCACTCCCGTATCCCGGACGACGTGGCTCCAGAAGAGATCGAGCGCGACATCACCCTCACCTGCGTCTCCAACGAGGTGGGTGGCGGTTACGTCGGCTCGGCCCGGTGGCTCGGGGTGCGACTCACGGACCTGCTCGACCGGGCCGGGGTGACCGGGGCGCCGGACCAGGTGCTGAGCACCGCGGTCGACGGCTTCACCATCAGCACGCCCCTCGCCGCGATCCGGGACGGTCGCGACGCCATGGTCGCGATCGCCATGAACGGCGCGGCGCTCCCGCAGGCCCACGGGTTTCCGGCGCGGCTCGTGACCCCGGGGGTCTACGGCTTCGTCGGGGCGACGAAGTGGCTCACCCGACTCACCCTCACGACGTATGCCGCCGAGCAGGCCTACTGGACGAAGCGGCAGTGGGCGACGGACGCCCCCGTCAAGACGAGCGCCCGCATCGACACTCCGGCTCCGCTGTCGAGCGTGCCGGCCGGTCGGGTCGCCATCGGCGGTGTCGCGTGGGCGCAGCGCCGCGGCATCGGGACGGTCGAGGTGCGGGTCGACCAGGGTCCGTGGCGGACGGCTCGGCTGGGTCCCGACATCGGCGTCGACTCGTGGCGTCAGTGGCACCTGCCCTGGGACGCGACCCCCGGCCTGCATCGTCTGGCCGTGCGCGCCACGGACGGCAGGGGGGTGCCGCAGACAAGCACCCGGGCCACGCCCTTCCCGGACGGTGCGAGCGGCATACAGGAGATCGTCGTCACCGTCACCTGACGCCGGCCAGGCTCAAAACAGCTCTCGTGTAGGGCAATCCGAAGCAGCTTCGGCACCGAACCACCAGCGACATCAACCACACCGCAACAGGAGTGCTCACCATGAAGACTCGTAGCAAGCTCGTCGGCCTCGCGCTGGCCCTGCCCCTCACCCTCGCCGCCTGCGGCAGCAGCGCCGGCACCACCTCGACGCCCGCCGCGGGTGGCGCCGCACCGTCCTCGTCGGCACCGTCCTCGCCGACGCCGATGACGAGCGCGGCCACGCCGTCAGACGGCATGAGCTCGACCGGGGCGATGGCCGACCCCGCATCGATGGTGTTCGGTCCCGCCTGCTCGGCCGTGCCCAAGGACGGCAAGGGATCCTTCTCCGGGATGGCGACCGACCCGGTCGCGACGGCCGCGAGCAACAACCCGCTGCTGTCCACCCTGGTCACGGCGGTCAAGGCCGCCGGCCTCGTCGACACGCTCAACCCGGCCCCCGAGATCACGGTGTTCGCGCCGACGAACGACGCCTTCGCCAAGATCCCCGCCGCCGACCTCAAGAAGGTGCTGGCCGACAAGCCGACCCTCACCAAGGTCCTGACCAACCACGTCGTCGCGGGCAAGATCGCGCCGGACAAGATCGCCGGCACGCACAAGACCCTGGCCGGCACGAACATCACGGTCACCGGCTCGGGCGAGAGCTTCATGGTCGGCAAGGCCAAGGTGCTCTGCGGCAACGTCCCGACCGCCAACGCCACCGTCTACATCATCGACAGCGTGCTGCTGCCCTGACCCGGCCGCGACGACGGGCACGGGGCCTGCGGCACAATGGACTCCATGGGTCGCTTCTCAGTGTTCTCCTCCGGCGAAGGCCAGCCGGAGGAGAACGCGGGGGAGCCGCCGGGCCAGCCTGACCTCGGGCGGCTGCTGCGCCGCTCCGCGGCGGGCGACGAGGGCGCGTTCGGCGAGCTCTACGACGCCGCCTCCGCGCGCGTGCACGGCCTCGTGCGCCGGGTCGTGCGCGACCCGGCGCAGTCGGAGGAGGTCACCCAGGAGACCTTCCTGGAGATCTGGCGCCAGAGCGCCCGCTTCGATCCGCGCCGCGGCAGTGCCCTGTCGTGGATGCTCACCATCGCGCACCGCAAGGCCGTCGACCGGGTCCGGTCCGCCGAGGCGGCGTCGCGCCGAGACGAGGCCTGGCACACGACGACCTCCGACGTCCCGCACGACACGACCGCCGAGACGGTGGCCCTGCGCCTCGATGCCGAGCGCGTGCGCCGCGCGCTCGACACCCTCACCGACACCCAACGCGGAGCCCTCGAGCTCGCA
Source organism: uncultured Intrasporangium sp. (assembly GCA_937873285.1). Classification (GTDB taxonomy): domain Bacteria; phylum Actinomycetota; class Actinomycetes; order Actinomycetales; family Dermatophilaceae; genus CALMNV01. The sequence goes on from CALMNV010000310.1 coordinate 2,700, forward strand.
TACCTCTCCGGCTACACCCACACGGAGGTGGCCTCCATGCTAGACCTGCCCCTCGGCACGGCGAAGACCCGCATCCGTGACGGCCTCATCCGACTTCGCGACACGTTGGGGGTGACCTCGTGAACGACGACATCCACGCGCTCTCCGGGGCGTATGCCGTCGACGCTCTCGACGATGTCGAGCGCGCCCGCTTCGAGCGGCATCTCGCCAGCTGCCCCACCTGTCAGACGGAGGTGGCCGGTCTCAGGGAGGCGGCAGCGGAGCTGTCCAGCCTCTCGGTGCAGGCGCCGCCTTCAGCACTGCGGCAACGCGTGCTGCACGACATCACGACCGTCCGGCCGCTGCCGCCTCAGCTGCCGGGCTCCTCGACGCCGACCATGGCGCCCGATGCCCCGTCGGGCACGTCCCGCGTGCGGCGGCCCGGCGGTCCACCGAGCGGCGACGCCTCCTCCTCGCCGCGCCGGTGGCGGCTGCTCGTCGCCGCCGCCGCAGCCGCGGTGCTCACCATCGGCGGCCTCGCCGTGTGGCGTTCGACGTCCCCGGCTCCGCCGGCCGAGAGCGTCGCCTCGCAGGTCCTCGAGGCCCCCGACGCCTCTCGTCTGGTCAAGACCCTGCCCGGCGGCGCTCGGGCCACCATCGTCCGCTCGCCATCGCTCGGCAAGGCGGTCATCGTCGCATCGGGCATGCCGGCACCTCCTGCCGGGCGGGTCTACCAGCTGTGGTTGCAGGAACCGTCGGGCCGCATGGCCCCGGCCGGGTTCATGCCGGCGGCGGCCCGGACGGGCGAGGAGCAGGTGGCCCTGCTCAACGGCAACGCCGCCACCGCCACGGGGGCCGGCGTCACGGTGGAGCCGGTCGGCGGCTCCGCCCAACCGACCTCCGCCCCGGTGATGCTCTTCACCTTCTCCTGACGCGCGAGCCCCCCTGAGGAGCAACCCGCGCGACACCCTCCCCATCGTCGAGTGGTCACATCGGCACAGCTCAGCGCGCACGCAACTGACCACTCGACCGTGGGGTCGGGGTGCGCAACTGACCACTCGACCGTGAGGTCGGGGGGCGCAACCCGGGCCTCTCGGCGGCAGCTCAGCCTGCCGGGGTCGCCTCCGGTGCGGGATGCCGTGCAGGGGCAGGTGAGGTGCGCATGCGGTGGCGCCGCACCGCGAGCAGGACGAGCATGGCCCAGGTCAGGCCCACGACGGCATACGTCGAGCGGGTCACGCCCGCGGGAGAGCCGGTCGCACCGAGGAGGGTGCGCAGGTTGGTCAGCACGATGAGCCCACCGACCCCGGTGCCGAGGACCGTCGACGGCAGGCGGCTGACGAGCCAGGCGGCCACGGGTGCCGCGAGCAGGCCACCGGCCAGGAGCACGGCGACGTAGCGCAGGTCGATCCCGGCGGTGCCCAGCCCGATGAGGAAGGCGACGCTCGCGGAGAGCGTGACGAGCAGCTCCGAGGTGTCCACCGATCCGACGACCGTGCGCGGCGCGGTCCGGCCCGCAGAGAGCAGCGTCGTCGTGGACACCGGTCCCCATCCCCCGCCACCGGTGGCGTCGACGAAGCCCCCGACGAAGCCCAGCGGCACGAGGAAGCGCGAGCCGTGCGGCGTCGTGCCTGCGCGCGCGGCGGCCGGCGGCCGCAGCGCGAAGCGGCACAGGATGTAGGCGCCGAGGAGGGTGAGGATGCCGGCCATGACGGGCGCGGCCGCGGCGGTCGACAGGCGGGAGAGCAGCGACGCCCCGCCGAAGGCGCCGACAGCCCCCGGCACGCCGAGACGGAGCACGAGGCGCCGGTCGACGTTGCCGAGACGCCAGTGCGCCACTCCCGACATGGCGTTGGTCCCGAGCTCCGCCAGGTGCACGGACGCGCTGGCGGCGGCGGGGGTGAGCCCGACGGCGAGCAGCAGCGAGGAGGACGTCGCCCCGTAGCCCATCCCCAACGACCCGTCGACGAGCTGGGCCAGGAGACCGACGACGCCGAGCGCCAGCAGCGTCCTCATGGCGGCCCGACACGCTCGGGCCTCGCCAGCCGGACGACGTCGCCGACGACGATGACGGCGGGTGCCTGCACGCTCCGCTCCGCTGCGAGCGCTGCGATCGTGGACAACGTGCCGACGGTCGTGCGCTGGGTGGGGTGGAAGCCGCGCTCGACGACGGCGACGGGCGTGTCGGGCGACCTGCCGTGCGCGACGAGGAGCTCGGCGGTGCGGGCCAGCCGAGAGACCCCCATGAGGAGCACGACCGTGTGGTCCCCGCCCGTGGGAAGGCTGGGGATGTCCTCGTGGCCGGTGACGACGGTGAACCCCCGCGCGACACCGCGCGACGTGACCGGTATGCCGGCGGCCGCGGGCACCGCGACGGCGCTCGTGACCCCGGGCACCACCTCGACGGGAATGCCGTGGGCCTCGCACGCCGCGCGCTCCTCGGCGCCGCGTCCCAGCACGAAGGGGTCGCCGCCCTTGAGCCGGACGACGCCGAGGCCACGCTTGGCCTCCTCGACGAGGATCGCGTCGATCCGCTCCTGCGGCACGGGATGCCGGCCCGGTGCCTTGCCGACGTCGACGACCCGCACCTCTGCCGGGAGGCGATCGACGACCGCACGCGGAGCCAGCCGGTCGACGACGACGACGTCGGCACTGGCCAGCAGCTCGGAGCCGCGGGCGGTGAGCAGTCCGTCGGTCCCCGGGCCACCACCGACGAGGGCGACCCAGCCGCGGCCGGCGGGTCGTGGCCGGGTGCGACGCAACGGCAGGGCCCCGCCGCGCAGCCCGTCCGCGACGGCGTCGCGGACGGCTATGGCGAGGCCGGGGTCTGCGCCGGCGTAGGCGGCGACGGTGACCGGGCCGTCGGGCAGCTCGACCGTCGCGCGCGCGGGCACGCTGGCGGCCGTCGACGTCGCGTCCGTCGCGTCGACGCACCAGATGTGCAGCGACTCCGCCTCGGCGGCGACGCGCCGGTCCACGAGGGAATCTCCGGTGGCGGTGTGGACGAGCCACGCCCCCTCGAGGTCGGCGGGGCCGGCATACTCACGGGCCTGCCACTCGATGCGACCCTGGCGCACGAGGTCGAGCACGTCCTCGCAGACCCAGGGCGAGACGACGCGGACGTGCGCTCCCTCGTCGACGACGGCGCTCACCCGCCGCGCGGTGACCGGTCCGCCGCCGACCGCGACGACGAGCCGGCCGGCCAGGTGGACGACGAGAGGCAGGCCGGTCCTCAGATCTGCCATTCCTCGTTCCCCTCCGGCTCGGTGGGTGCGGGCACCACGCCGGTCCGCAGGGTGGCACCGACCATTCCCGCGGCGACGGTGCGCCCGTCGTGGCCGTCGATGAGCAGGAAGGATCCGCCGCGCCGGGACGCAGCGTAGTTCTCCACGGGCACAGGGGCCGCGAGGCGCAGCGTCACGCGCCCGATGTCGTTGAGCGACAGAGCATCCGCCGGGACCGAGTGCAGATCGTCGAGGTCGAGCACGCCGTCGATGGTGCGCGCGAGGGCCCGCACCGTGCGGGAGCCGTGCTTGAGCAGCAGCCGCTGGCCGGGGCGCAGCGGGGCGTCGCCGAGCCAGCACACCACGGCCGAGACGTCCTGGACCGGCTCCGGGGCGCCGTCGGCCGCCGCGATGACGTCGCCGCGGGAGATGTCGATCTCGTCGGCGAGGCGCAGGGTCACCGACTGCGGCGCGAAGGCCTCCGCCAGCTCGCGGGTGCCGAGGTCGATGCCGGTGACGGTGGTGCGCCGACCCGACGGCAGGGCCACCACCTCGTCTCCGACGCGCACGACCCCCGAGGCCACCTGCCCGGCATATCCCCGGTAGTCCCGGTGGGCCGCGTCGCGGGCCGCGCCCTGCGGCCGGATGACGAGCTGCACCGGCATCCGGAACGACTCCGCCCCCGGGTCGCCCGAGGGCGGCAGCGACTCGAGCACCTCGAGCAGGCTGGGCCCGGCATACCACGGGGTCCGCGCTCCGCGCTCGACGATGTTGTCACCGTCGAGCGCCGAGACGGGGATGGCCCGGACGTCGCCGACGCCGAGGTCGAGGGCGACCTGCCGGATCTCGGCGTCGACCCGCCTGAAGGCGTCCTCCGAGAAGCCGACGAGGTCGATCTTGTTGACGGCGACCACCACGTGCGGCACGCGCAGCAGCGCCGCGACGGCCAGATGGCGGCGGGTCTGCTCGAGGACCCCCTTGCGCACGTCGACGAGGAGGACGACGACGTCGGCGGTGCTCGAGCCGGTGACGGTGTTGCGGGTGTACTGCACGTGGCCCGGGCAGTCGGCAAGCACGAACGACCTTGCCGCAGTGGCGAAGTAGCGATAGGCAACGTCGATCGTGATGCCCTGCTCGCGCTCTGCGCGAAGGCCGTCGGTGAGCAGCGCGAGGTCGGCGGCGGGCAGGCCCCGGTCGCGGCTGACCCGCTCGACGGCGGCCAGCTGGTCGGTCAGGACCGACCTGGTGTCGTGGAGCAGGCGGCCGACGAGCGTCGACTTGCCGTCGTCGACCGACCCGGCCGTGGCGAGACGCAGCAGGGTGCCCATCAGAAGTAGCCCTCCTTCTTGCGGTCCTCCATGGCGGCCTCGGAGATCCGGTCGTCCGCGCGGGTCGCCCCCCGCTCGGTCAGCGTGCTGGCCGCCACCTCGAGGACCACGTCGGCGACGGTGGCGGCACTGCTCTCCACGGCCCCGGTGCAGGACATGTCACCGACCGTGCGGTAGCTTAGCCGGCGGGTCTCGAACACCTCACCGGCACGCGGGCGAGAGTGCGGGCCGTCCGCCAGCCACATGCCGTCACGGCGGAAGACCTCCCGCTCGTGGGCGTAGTAGAGGCTCGGCAGCTCGATCTCCTCACGCTCGATGTAGCGCCAGACGTCGAGCTCGGTCCAGTTCGACAGCGGGAAGACCCGCACGTGCTCGCCGGGCCGGTGGCGCGGGTTGAACAGGTTCCACAGCTCCGGCCGCTGGTTCTTCGGGTCCCACTGGCCGAACTCGTCGCGGAGGCTGACGACCCGCTCCTTGGCGCGAGCCTTCTCCTCGTCGCGCCGCGCGCCGCCGAAGACCCCGTCGAAGCGGTGGTGGGCGATGGCGTCGAGCAGCGGCTGGGTCTGCAGCGGATTGCGGGTGCCGTCGGCGCGCTCGCGAAGCCGTCCGTCGTCGAGGTAGTCCTGCACCCGGGCGACCTCCAGGCGCAGCCCGAGACGCTCGACCGTCGCGTCGCGGAAGTCCAGCACCTCGGGAAAGTTGTGCCCGGTGTCGACATGGAGGGCCGGGAAGGGCAGCGGCGCCGGCCAGAAGGCCTTGGCGGCGAGGTGCAACAGCACGACGGAGTCCTTGCCGCCCGAGAAGAGCAGCGCAGGGCGCTCCAGCTCGGTCGCGACCTCCCGGATGACGAGGATCGACTCGCTCTCGAGCAGGTCGAGCTGGGTGAGGCGGCGGGCCGAGGCGTATGCCGCCGAGCCGGCCTCCGGAGCCCGCCGGCTCGCGCCGGTGCCTGGCGCGTCGGACTGAGTGCGCCTGTCCGGCCGCGGGGGCTCGGCGGGGCGGTCGCGGGTGGGCAAGGTCGTGGTCGCGCTCATGTGTGCAGCCCGCATTCGGTCTTGGTGAAGCCGGCCCAGCGGCCGGCTCGAGGGTCCTCGCCCGGTGCCACCCTGCGCGTGCACGGCTCGCAGCCGATGGACGGGTAGCCGTCGGACAGCAGGGGGTTGACCGTCACGTCGAAGCTCCCGGCATACTCCAGGAGCTGGTCGAAGCTCCACGACGCGAGCGGGTTGACCTTGACCAGCCCGTTCTTCTCGTCGAAGGACAGGACCGGGGTGTCGGCCCGGGTCGGTGACTCCTCGCGGCGCACGCCGGTGGCCCACGCCTCATAGCCCGCGAGCTCCGCGGCGAGCGGCTCGACCTTGCGCATCCGACAGCACGCGGCGGGGTCCCGCTCGTGGAGGCGGGGCCCGTGGGCGGCGTCCTGCTGGGCGACGGTGAGCCGGGGCCGGACGTCGACCACGGTCACCGGCAGCTCCTCGGCCACGACGTCGCGCGTGACGAGGGTGTCGGAGAAGTGGTAGCCCGTGTCGAGGAAGAGCACGTCGACCCCCGGCGCGAACCGGGAGACCAGGTGCGGGAGCACGGCATCCGCCATGCTGCACGCGACGGCGAGGGTCCCGGGGAACGTCGCGGCGGCCCACGCTGCCACCTGCTCGGCCGACGGGGCGTCGCCGAGCTCGCGGTTGCCCGCGTCGACGAGCGCCCGAAGCTCGGCGGTGGAGCGCCGGCGGCGCGGCACGCTGGGCAGGCCCAGGGCGATCCGGGAGCCAGTCCACGAGGTCACGCTCGTCACTGGAGGTCTCCTTCGTGCGCGCGGTGCGCCCACGCGGCGAAGGTCTCGCCGTCGGAACGCTGGTCGAGGAAGGTGCGCACCACCCGCTCGACGTAGTCGGGCAGGTCAGCGGCCGCCACCTTCAGGCCGCGAACGGTGCGCCCGAGGCCCGCCTCCTCCCGGTCGGAGGAGGCAAGCCCGCCGCCGACGTGCACCTGGAAGCCCGGCACCTGCTTCGGGCCCTCCGGGGTGTCCACGGTGACGATCTGGCCCTTGAGCCCGATGTCGGCCACCTGGATGCGGGCACACGAGTTGGGGCAGCCGTTGATGTTGAGCGTGAGCGGCGGCTCGACGGCCAGGCCACCGAGGCGGCGCTCGAGCTCGGCGATGGCGTGAGTCGCCAGGTTCTTCGTCTCGACGATCGCCAGCTTGCAGAACTCGATGCCGGTGCACGCCATCGTCGCCCGCCGGAACGGGCTCGGCGTGGCGGTCAGGCCGAGCTCCTCCAGCCCGGCGACGAACCGCTCGACCTCCGTCTCCGGGACGTCGAGGACGACGAGCTTCTGGTGGGAGGTCAGCCGGACTCGTCCGGCTCCCGCCGAGTCGACGAGGTCGGCGAGGCCGGTCAGCACGGTGCCGCTCACCCGGCCGACGACCGGCGCGGCGCCCACGTAGAAGCGGCCGTCCTTCTGCAGGTGCACTCCCACGTGGTCGCCCGGCCCGGTGGCCGGCGCAGGCGGCGGTCCGTCGGGCAACGGCCGGCCGAGATACTCGGTCTCGAGCACCTCCCGGAAGCGCGTGGGCCCCCACTCGGCGAGGAGGAACTTCAGTCGCGCCTTGCTGCGCAGCCGTCGGTAGCCGTAGTCCCGGAAGATCGAGATGACTCCGTGCCAGACGTCGACCGCGTCCTCCTCGGAGACGAAGACGCCCAGCCGCTCGGCGAGCCGCGGTGTCGTCGACAGTGCGCCGCCGACCCAGAGGTCGTAGCCCGGGCCCAGCTGGGGATGGACCACGCCGACGAGGGAGATGTCGTTGATCTCGTGCACGACGTCGAGGCTTGGGTGCCCGGTGATGGCGGTCTTGAACTTGCGCGGGAGGTTGGACAGCTCGAGGTCGCCGAGAAACCGCTCGGTGATCCGCCGGATCACCGGCGTGGGGTCGAGGATCTCGTCGGCGGCGACCCCGGCGACGGGGCTGCCGAGGAAGCCGCGCGGGGTGTCGCCGCAGGCCTCGGTCGTGCGCAGCCCCACCGACTCCAGCCGGCGCCAGATCTCCGGCACGTCCTCGATGCGCACCCAGTGGTATTGCAGGTTCTGCCGGTCGGTGATGTCCGCCGTGTCCCGGGCGAAGTCGCTCGAGACGCCGCCGAGCACCCGCAGCTGCTCCGGGGTGAGGGCGGCTCCGTCGGTGCGGACCCGCATCATGAAGTAGCGGTCCTCGAGCTCCGAGGTCTGCAGCTGCGCGGTCCGGCCGCCGTCGATGCCGGGCTTGCGCTGGGTGTAGAGGCCCCACCAGCGGAACCGGCCGTGCAGGTCGTCCTCGGCGATGGAGTCGAAGCCGTGCGCGGCATACACCTGCTCGATCCGCTCACGCACGTGAAGCCCGTTGTCGGCGGCCTTGACCTCCTCGTTGCTGTTGAGCGGAGCCCGGCCGTCCACCCGCCACTGCCCGTTCGAGCGGTCGGCGCGGGGCGGCCGGACGCGGCCCGAGGTCGGCGCGACGGTCTCGGCAACAGTCATGTAATCGAATGTATAACCTCAGATTATTTGGGGCTCCCCGCGTCCAGCATCCGGTCGGCGGGTCGGTCGGCAGCGGCGGTGACGCCGCCTTCCCGTCGAGGCCGAGCAGCCGGCCAGGCAGCGCCACGGCTGGCGCTGGGCCCGCGTCCCGCGTCCCGCACGCAACGCATCAGGACGCGAGGCGCCAGGCGAGCACACCGAAGAGCACCCCGAGGGCGTTCGTCGCCCAGTGCATGCCCATGCTTGCCAGGACGCTGCCGCTGCGTCGACGCAGCTCCCCAGCGACAAGCCCGCCCAGAGCAGTGAAGACAACGGTGCCCCCGACGACCGCATACTGCGCGAACGGGCCCAGGCCGGCCACCGCAGCGCCGATGGCCTGGTTGCCGGCCGCCGACGCGAGGGCCGGCAGCACGTGCCACAGGCCGAACAGGCCGGACGAGGCGAGCAGCACCTGCCAGATCCGCGAGTGCCGCGCGAGGGCCCCCCAGAGCACCGAGCGGAAGGCGACCTCCTCGAGCAGGATCGTCCCGAGCGGGATGAGGACGAAGGCCGTGAGCAGGGCGCCCGCCGGGGGCAGGTGGTATCGCGCGTCGAGGAAGGCCGTCCGGGTGACCGGCAGCAGCACCCCGACGGCGTAGACCGCGGCGACGACGGCGATGACGGCGCCACCCCACCGCAAGCCCGCCCGGTGGGCGTGCCGCCCGAGCCCGAGCTGCGACCACGTGAGCCCCGTCGCCCGGCCGTAGGCCAGCAGCCCCGCGGCGCCGACCGGCCCCAGCCAGAGGGAGTTCCAGCCGAGCACGTGGTTGGCCACGTTGATCCCGACGAGCGTCAGCACGACGCCGACCGTCGTCAGCAGGGCAGGGATGCGCTGGGTCGCGGCGGCCGGCCCTGCGATGGTCATCGCCTCGAGTGTCGCACAGGTCGCCCCGCACCGTCGTCCCACCGAGCCGGGCCTGCTCGCCGTTCGGGCCCGGCGCCTGAGCCGCCCGACCCGGCCTGCGCGCGCTCCGTCGGCCGGCGGCATCCGGCCACGGAAACCGGTGAAACCGGGACACAGACCACGCCGCGCAGGATCATGGGATGGCGGCCGGGCACGTGCGTGCGGCGTGCGCTCGCCGGCCGCACCAGCGCGCTCAAGAGACGCGGGCCGGGAGGGGCGTGACCCGATGAAGCCGAGACCGAGCGGCTCTGCCACGGAGTCGACTCCCCCTCCGGAGCCACGACCGGAGGTGCCGCCTCGACGTCGCGCCCTCGGCACGGTGGTGGCCGCCCTGGCCAGCGTGGGGGTCGGCTCGTGGCTGTATGCCGAGAACGCACCCGCGCTCGACATCCTCGCGGTTGAGCTCGGCGGGCGCGGGCAGCGCTGGCCACTGCCGGACGGGACCCAGGCGGCTGTCCTCTGGGACTTCCTCCTCATCGCCGGCTACGGGGTCGCCCTGTGGCTCGGCACGACGGCGGCGATGTGGGTCTTCTGGAGCTCCGCCGCGGCGGAGGTCGCCCGGCTCGGTCGGGTCGCGGCCGTCGTCGGGGTGGGTGCCGACATCGTGGAGAACCTCCTGCTCACGGCGGCGAGCCAGGGCTGGGGCGAGCGCGCGCCGCTGCTCGACGGAGCGGCGACGGCGGCGACCATCAAGTTCTCGACCCTGCTGCCAGCGGCGGCGGTGGCCGTCCTGGGGGTCGCCTTCACCCTGTCGCGGCTGGTGGCCGCACGCTACGGGCCGTTCGGCGACCGCTCGGGCGCGTGCCGCTGGGCCGCCGACTGCGTGCGGGTGCCTCATCCGGTGGAGATGCTGCCGCCGGAGCCGGCCCTCTCCTCCCGCGCTCCGGCCCCGGCCACCGGCAGCCCGGCCCCGGTCGCCGCGGTGCAGGACGAGGCCCGGTGGCGTCGGGCCTACTACGTCCCCGGCGTCACCGGGCTCGCGGAGCGCACCGGCGACTCCGACGTCGTCGGCGTCTGCCTGTCGGGCGGCGGCATCCGCTCCGCGAGCGTGGCCCTCGGCGCCCTGCAGACCCTGCGGCCGGAGCTGCGCGGCGCCGCCTACCTCGTGTCCATCTCGGGTGGTGGCTACACGGCCGGCGCCTTCGCCCAGCTCCTCACCGACGCGGGCGACGCCGACCAGCTGCCCGAGGGCGTGGTCCCGGTGCACGACCCCGAGACGGCATACGGCCCCGGCAGCGTCGAGTTCGACCACGTCCGGCGGCACTCCTCCTACCTCGCCGACACGGCTGGCCGGATGCTCGTCGCCCTCGGGGTGCTGGCGAGGGGCCTGGCGTCCAGCCTCGTGCTGCTCTTCGCCCCGGCGGTCGTGCTCGGGGTGGTGGCGGCATGGTTCTACCGCGCGGTGCCGGTCGCGGTGCTCCCGCTGCTGCCGACCCACCCCCCGACGCCGAACGCAGCCGGTGTCACCACGACCACGACCCCCGACACCGCCTTCACCATGCCGACGTATGCCGTCGTCGCCGTCGCGCTGCTCGGCGGGCTGGCGCTCGTGCTGTGGCTCGCGCAGCTGGCTGCCTACAGCCGCCTGTCCGACCGGTCCCAGCGGCTCTACGGCTGGGCGTCCCGGGTGTCGGTGACGATGACGCAGATCGCCCTGCTCGTCGCGCTCGTCACCATCGCCGTCCCCGCCGTGGTGTGGGCGGCGGGTCGCACCGTCGCCCTCGTGGGCGCCAGTGTGCAGGTGGGCTTGACCGGATCGGTGGGAGCGGTCGTGCTCACCTACCTCGCCAGCGTCGCCAGCCTGCTCTGGCGCCGGATACGCACGGTCAAGCACCAGCTCGCGGGCAAGGCGGCCGGTGGCTCGAAGATCGCGGTCCCGCAGGGGCTGCTGCAGCTGCTGCTCGTCATCGTCTCGGTCGGGGTGCTGCTGCTCAGCTGGCTGCTGCTCTTCGGCGTGGCCACGATCGCAACCGCCACCGACCTCGCGGCGGGACGCACCGGCCCCTCCCTGGCGCTGGCCGGGGGGCTGTTGCTCCTCGTCGCGGTGCTCGGGGGCCTGTTCGACCAGACCTCACTGAGCCTGCACCCCTTCTATCGTCGCCGCCTCGCGACCGCCTTCGCGACCCGCACGGTGCGCGCCGCCCCCCTTGTCGCCGCAGGCGCGCAGGCGCCTCGCGACGAGGACGGGGGCGGCGCGCCCGAGGGGGCCGCCGTCGCCGTGCCCTACCACCCCCGGGAGCGCACCCTGCTCTCGCGCTATGCCCGGGTGGCCGAGTCGGCGACGCCGTTCCCGCAGCTCGTCTTCGCGGCGGCCGCGAACCTCACCGGTCAGCACCTCACCCCACCGGGCCTGACCGCGGTCTCCTTCACCATGGGCGCCGACTGGGTCGGCGGTCCCGACGTCGGCTGGGTCCGCACCGAGACGCTCGAGCGCATCTCGCCACCGCGCCTGCAACGCGACGTCACGGTGCAGGCGGCCGTCGCGATCAGTGGAGCGGCCGTCGCGGCAGCGATGGGCCGCTTCGCGCGGTGGTATCAGGTCCTGCTCGCGATCTCCGGTGCCCGGCTCGGCGCGTGGCTGCCCAACCCGATGTTCCTGCGGGCGATGCGGGCTGCCCGCACCGACGACGGCCAGGTGGTGGACTGGACGATGCCCGGCGTCCCGGCCATCCGTCGGGCGACCTACCTGCTCCGCGAGGTCTTCAACCTGCATCCCATCGAGGAGCGCCTGCTGCAGGTCACCGACGGCGGGCACTACGAGAACCTCGGCATCGTCGAGCTGCTGCGGCGCCGGTGCACGATGATCTACTGCCTCGACGGCGGCGGCGACACCCCGCCGACCGCGCCGGGCCTCGCCGAGGCGATCGCCCTCGCCGAGTCGGAGCTGGGGGTGCGGATCACCCTGCACAACCCCTTCTCCGCCGAGCCGGGGGCCGGGAGCCCGCTCGTGCCCAACGCGCCGCTCACCGCCCTCAACGCGGCGCTGAGCAAGGAGCCGGTGATCGTCGGCTCGTTCACCTACCCGGCCGCGTCCGGGCTGCCCGAGGAGGCCCGCCGGGGCACCCTGGTCGTGGGACGGGCGCTGCTGTGGCCCGAGATGCCCTACGGGCTGCTGTCGTATGCCGCCCAGCACCCCGCCTTCCCCCGCGACTCGACGAGCGACCAGTGGTTCGGGGACGACCAGTTCACGGCATACACCGGGCTCGGCCGAGCGCTCGGCCACGAGGTGCGCCGGGTGCTCGCCAACCACGCCTCCGTGCTTGCCGGGCATCGGGCCCACCTCAGGGCCGCCGGCCATCCGCCGGTGGTCCCGGCGGTCCTCGGCGGGCGCGACGGGGACGTCGCGACGGCGGTGACCGCGGAGGAGGAGCGCGGCGGCGCTCACGGGCGCGAGAACACCCGCTCCAGCTCCGGGACGGCCGAGCGGTAGCCGGCGAGCAGCCGCCGGGCGGTGCTCACGGAGTCGACGAGCGGGTGCAGCGCCAAGGCCTTGACCGCCAGGGCCGGCGAGCCTTCGAGAGCGGCCCCGATGGTG
>CALMNV010000311.1 GCA_937873285.1 uncultured Intrasporangium sp.
GAAGGCGGCAAGTGCCCGGCCCGCGACGAGGTCGGGCAGGAAGCGGTCCTTCTGTTTCGCGTCGCCGTAGGTGAGGATCGGGTTGATGCCGAGCCCCACCCCCGCCGAGAGCGTGATCCCCACGGACTGGTCGACCCTGCCCAGTTCCTCGATGGCGACGCAGAGGCTGGTGAAGTCCGCGCCGCTGCCGCCATGCTCCTCGGGCACGACGAGGCCGAAGAGGCCCAGCTCTCCCATCTTCGGTATCAGCTCTGTGGGGAAACGAGCCGCCCGGTCCCACTCGGCGACATGCGGCGCCACCTCCTGCTGGGCGAAGTCTCGCACCACCTGGCGGAAGTCCTCGTGGTCCTGGCTGAGCGCGAACATCCCTCTCCCTTGATTGACGTTGACGTAAACGTAAAGGAGACTGCGTCGCATGACAAGCGGCCCCACGTGGACCATCGCCCAGGTGGCGCGGGAGTTCAACGTGACTCATCGGACGGTCCGCCACTACGAGGAGCTCGGCCTGCTGCAACCGGAGCGGCGTGGCATCCAGCGGGTGTTCCGTCCGCGGGACCGGACGCGGCTCGCCCTGATACTGCGGGGCAAGCGGCTCGGCTTTCCGCTCGAGGAGATCCGCACGATCCTCGACCTTTTCGATGCCCCGCGCGGAAGGCGCGCTCAGTTGGAGTACGTCCTCGGGCAGCTCGACGAGCGGCGCGCCGACCTGGAACGGCGCCGTCGGGACATCGAGGACGCCATCGCCGAGCTGGGTGACTTCGAACGGCGGTGCCGAGCCGATCTGGCGCGGCTGGATGATGGCGGGTGAGCGCCCCCCGACGGTGGGGCGCTGCATGGTGGTGCACCGTCCAATGACAAAATGCCACCATGACCACCGACGAGACGAAGATCCAGGCCTATGCGCACCCGGAGCGGCTGGTGACGACGCCGTGGCTCGCGGAGCAGATCGAGGCTGGTCGCATCGGAGCCCCTGGAGGCATCGCCCTGCTCGAGTCCGATGAGGACGTGCTGCTCTACGACACCGGACATGTGCCTGGCGCGCTGAAGCTCGACTGGCACGTCGACCTCAACGACCCAGTGACTCGGGACTATGTCGATGGCGCCCGGTTCGCCCAGGTCATGGCGGCGCGGGGGATCTCCCGTGAGACGACGGTCGTGCTTTACGGCGACAAGAGCAACTGGTGGGCGGCATACGCGCTGTGGGTGCTCAGCCTGTTCGGCCACGAGGACGTCCGTCTCCTCGACGGCGGCCGGGCCAAGTGGGTCGCCGAGGGCCGGGAGCTCACCCGAGACGTTCCAAGCGTCTCGCCGACCGAGTATCCCGTGACCGAGCGCAGCGATGCACCGATCCGCGCCTTCAAGGACGACGTGCTCGGGCACCTCGGCAAGCCCCTGGTCGACGTCCGCTCACCGGGCGAGTTCAGCGGCGAGCTGCTGCACATGCCGGACTACCCGCAGGAAGGCGCGATGCGCGGCGGCCACATCCCCGGTGCGAAGTCCGTCCCGTGGGCACGCGCGGTGAACGACGACGGGACGTTCCGGCCTCGGGGTGAGCTGGAGCGGCTGTACGTCGAGGAGCAGGGCCTCTCTGCCGACGACGAGGTGGTGGCGTACTGCCGCATCGGCGAGCGGTCCTCCCACACGTGGTTTGTGCTCACTCACCTCCTCGGGTTCGAGAAGGTGCGCAACTACGACGGCTCCTGGACCGAGTGGGGAAACTCGGTCCGAGTGCCGATCGAGCGGTGAGCCCCTTGCGCGACCCCGAGCCCAGCGCCTCCGAGCCCAGCGCCTCCGAGCCCAGCGCCTCCGAGCCCAGCGCCTCCGAGCTGCCGGCTTCGCTCGCTGCGATCGCCGCGGACTTCGAGTCGGCCAGCAACGAGCTGAAGCTGCAGCTGCTGCTGGAGTTCAGCGACGAGCTCGCCCCCCTGCCCGCTCGGTACGCGGGGCAGCTCGACGCGCTGGAGCGGGTCGACGAGTGCCAGTCCCCCGTCTTCCTCACCGTCGAGGTGGAGCCCGGACGCTCGTTGGCCGACCGAGCGGTGCACGTCTTCTTCGACGCTCCGGCCGAGGCGCCGACCACACGCGGCTTCGCCGGCATACTCCACGAGGGACTCAACGGTCTCTCGGCGGACGCGGTCCTCGCCGTGCCAGACGATGCGCCGATGCGCTTCGGGCTGGCAGAGGCGGTCTCCCCCCTGCGCATGCGAGGGATGGTGGGCATGCTGGCCAGGATCAAACGCCAGGTCCGCGCCAAGACCGCCACCGCCTAAGCCCCCCCCCCCCCCCCCCCCCCCCCCCCCCCCCCCCCCCCCCCCCCCCCCTCGCGCGTGCGATGCACAGCCGTTGCTGCTGGCCGCCTGAAAGGCTATTGCCGCTT
>CALMNV010000312.1 GCA_937873285.1 uncultured Intrasporangium sp.
CACGACGGCGTTCACGCGGCTGCCGTCGGGAAGGCGCGCGTCGACCATGGGGCTCGCCTCGTCGACGCGCCGGCCGATGCGGGCCACGATCTTGTCGATCGTGCGACGCAGGTGCGCGTCGTCGGCGAACCGCGCCTCGACCGGGTAGAGCTTGCCGGAGCGCTCGACGTAGATGGAGTCCGGCCCGTTGACCATGATCTCGGACACCTCGGGGTCGCGCAGGAACGGCTCCAGGGGGCCGTGCCCGAGGATGTCGTCGGAGACGTCCTGCGCGATCTTGGTCCGGTCGGCGTGCGACAGCGGGGTCTGCTCCGAGCCGATCACCTGCTGCAGGGTGAGGCGCACCTGCGCGGACAGCTCCGCCTCGGCCAGGTGTGGGTCGTAGAGGCGAGGCCCGAGCGACTCGATCAGGGCCGCATGGACGCGCCCCTTGACCCGGGCGTGCGGGTCGACGAGGCGCGGGCGCACCGCCGGCCCACCCGGCTCCGGGGTGCTGGGGCCCGGGTCGACCGGCGTCTGCCGGGCCCGCTCGAGCCGCTTGGCGAGGGACGTCACTTCTTGCTCCACCGCAGGCCGAAGCTTCGCTTGCTGCCGGTCCGGGGCTGCTCGCCGAAGCGGGACCGGATCTCGGCGTCGGCCAGGCCCCGGATCGCGAGGGACACCGGGGAACGCGGCTCGTCGAGCAGGATCGGCACGCCACGGTTGGTCGACGCCGGCACGGAGAGGCTGCTGGGCACGGAGGCGGCGATCGGGCGCTTCAGCGCCGCCTCGACGTCGTCGGCCCGAAGACCCACCTTCGCGTCCGACCGGTTGAGCACGACGCACCGTGAGTCCGCCGACGCCCCCAGCGTGTCGAGCGTGTTGATGACGAGACGCAGGTTCTTGATGGCCGGGATGTCGAGCGTCGCGATGAGCAGGGTGAGGTCGCTGACGTCGAGGGCCGCGAGGACGTGCTCGGTGAAGGAGGGCGGGGTGTCGAGGACGACGTAGTCGTAGTGCGTCCGCGCTTCGCGCAGCAGCTCCACGACGAGAGGCGACGGGACCCGCTCGGCCTCCCCCGGGTCGGAAGGCGCAGTCACCACGTGCAGACCGCTGGCGGCGTGCGTCGTGGTCACCGACGCCAGTCCCTGCGCATCGAGGTGGCCCGCCATCGACACGAGGTCGCCGATGGAGCCTCTCGGCTCGAGCTGCAGGCTGATCGCGACGTCCCCGAACATCAGGTCGAGGTCGACGAGCAGGGTCCGCGCTCCGGACAGGGCAAGGTGGACCGCGAGGTTGACCGACAGGGTCGTCTTGCCGACGCCGCCCTTTGCGGAGAACACGGTGACCACCTTGCCCTCGCTGGCGCCTCCGGCCGCGTGCGCACCGGCCAGCGCCACGGTGAGGCTCTCGCTGCGGCGCACCGACTCGGCAATGGCCGGCTGGTCGTCCGCCTGCACCACCTCCCTCACCCCGCTGCGCAGCGCCTGAGCCAACGTCGTCACCTCGAGGCGGTGCCGGAGCAGGATGACGCCGAGCTCCGGCCGCTCGACCCGCTCGCGCTCGGCGAGCTCGCAGGCAGAGGCGAGCGGGATGTCCGGCCCGATCACCACGAGCGTGTGCGAGGCGTCCTCCTCCAGCAGCCGGCTCTCCCGCGGTCCGGCCTGGATGACCTCTGCCGCTCCCCCGAGGGCGAAGCCGTAGGTGTCGACCGCGGCGGGGCGGGCGTCCCACAGGATCGTCATGGCGTCACCGGGCCGAAGATGCTCATGTCGTTGGTCTGCGACTTCGGGTCGAGCTTGACGTCGCTGCCGCGGAGGGCGGCATACAGCTTGAAGCCGCTGATGGCGTGGATGAGACGGGTCGCCTGGTCGGGAGCCACCGCGACCGTCACCAGGAAGCCGGCACCGGCCGGCGCGTTGGGATCCGTCGGTGACGCCGTCGGCGCCGTGGCCGGGGCAGCCAGCGGGGTGTCTCCCATGCCGATCACGAGCGCGTCGGGAAGGAGCACGCTCGTGCCCTGCACCTCCAGCTCGTTGATCTTCTTGGAGCGCGGGTCGTCGCCGAGGGACTTGATCTTGTAGGTGGAGTAGATCGCGATGTGCGAGCCGGGTGTGACGAAGCGCCCGACCCTCGCCGGGTCGCTCAGCTGGACCGACACGGCGACCTGGCCCGCGGGCACCTCGATGGCCTTCTGGCCCACCGGGGTGGTGCCGAATCGGGCGCTCAGCAGGATCTCGCCGGGCTGCACGTCCGAGAGCGCCAGCAGCGCGCTGTTGTCGGGGGTGACGCCGGGGAGCGCCCCCACGGGGACCCCGCGGGCGGCCACCTGGGTCTGCGCGATGAGGCCGGTGCGCTGGGCGTCCTTGAGCGTCGTGCCGGCGGGCACCAGCTTCTGGGACACCCACACGGTGGTGGGCTGGGCCGCGGCGATGGCCCGCTGGTCGGCGTTGTTGGCGTAGACGATCACCACGGCGGCGCCGAGGATGGCGAGAGCGGCCGCGACGAGGGCCGCGAGGACGCGTCGGTTCATGGAGGTGGTACTTCCTTCTCAGCCGGCCTGGACCACGACGGACGCCCCCCGGGAAGGGCCGCTCGATATCCCACCCACGGCTCGCACACCCGAGGTGAACCAGCCCCAGATGTACGTCACGGATCCGTTGCACTTGCCCGGGCACAGACCGGCCGGCTCCTGGTAGACGGAGTAGGACTTCGGCTGCGCGCTCGGCGCGTTCTTGTAGCCGGCCAGGAAGAACGAGGCGATCCCCTCGACGACATACGAGCCGTCAGCATTCACGGCCGTCATCACCGGGATGAACACCTCCTGGCCGACGTACGACTGCAGCGCGTCCTTGCAGGGCGTCGGCACGCTGGCCCCCTGCTTGCCGGGCAGGATGGTGCCCGTGGCGTCCAGGTTCGCGTTGCAGGTGCCGTCGTCCTGGGTCCACCCGAAGCCGCCCGGGTAGTACGCCCCGTTCGGGCGCTTCCCGCAGATGTTCGTCCCGTCCTTGCTGCTGTCGTGCGCCTTGATCACGATGGGGAAGTTGCCGGCCGAGATCGCCCCGGGCAGCGGTGTGGAGCTGTTCGCCGGCAGCGGGCTGTATGGGCCCGAGGGGGCGTACCGGGACCCCGACGTGGAGCCGAAGTTCCAGTCGCAGTAGCTGGCCACCATCGGCAGGGTGTGGATCGCTCTGGCGGGCGGGCCCCACGCCGCCCGTGCGCAGGCCGACACCGTCGTCGGGCTCGCTCCTCCACCGGCGAGCGCCTGCGAGAAGAACCTCGGCAGGACGGTGTCGTCGGGCTGCGTGGAGCGGGTCATGGTGTAGGTCTCCACGTAGGGGATGCTCACGTCGTCCCGCAGCCACTTCGGCAGCGGCGGGCACTGGCCCAGATCCTGGGTCGCGGCGAGCGCCTGCGCCCCCGTCGCAGCAGCGGACGGGCACAGCGGCATGTTGAGCAAGGTGGCGGGCGAGGGCTGACGTGCGCACTGCCCGTTGATGCCCCGGCCGGGGTTGAGCCGGGCGAGGTTGTCACCGGCGTTCGCGCTTGCGAGCAGCTCGAGGCTCGCGCGGGTGGCGTTCGGGTCGCAGGCGCCGGCGTCCTTGGCGCAGGTCTGCGCCAAGGCGAAGGACGTGGCGTCGGCGCCGTTCTGGAGCTGACGACGCTCGATGGTGATCGTCCCGATGTCGACGCTCAGCGCCAGCATCCCGAGCACCACACCGAAGGTCAGGGTGATGGCGAAGATTATGGTGACCGCGCCTCGCTCGCGACGCGCGGGCGATCGGTGCGGGCGGCGCGGGAGGCTCGTCCGCGCTGTCCGGCTCAGCCGCTGCACTTCATCACCGCCTGGGACTCCAGCTTGGTCGGCAGGGCGCCGCCGCCGCCGACGAGGTTCATCGCGGGCCCCAGCATCACCCAGTCGAAGGGAGCGGCCGCGGTGACCGTGGCGTTGCTTCCGGGGCAGCTGGCCGCGAGGTTGGCGGTGAAGCCCGGCACGCCGACCGCCGCGGCGCTGGCCCGAGCGGTGACGTCGGCCGACGGCACCCCACTGACGATGGCGGCGCGGGCGCCTTCACGGGCCGCGTTGGTCAGCTGGATCTGGGTGAACGAGGCTCGGCCGAAGTCCACGATGCCGGCGATGACGAGGAGCATCAGCGGCAGGATGATGGCGAACTCGACCGCGGCTGCGCCTCGCTGTGCTGCGATCGACCTTGGTCGTCGACGGCCCCTCATGTCCACCCTCTGTGTCCTCGTCAGACCTCGTCAGACCCTTGTCAGGCCTCGTCACCAGCGCGGTCCTCCCCACACCGTGGAGAGGACCGCGCCCGGGGCGACCGCAGTCAGATCTTCGACGCAGCGCTGGTGAACAGGTTGGTGAGGTTGGTGCCGAGGGTGGTGACCGCGGCGATGATGACGATGGCGATCAGGGCGACCATGAGGCCGTACTCGACGGCGGTCGCGCCCTTGTCGGCGCGGGCCCCCTTGACGGTGTTGATGCGGGTCTGGAGCTTGGCGGCGAGCGAGGTCATGGCAGGGTTTCCTCCGTTAGACGAGGGCCCACCCTTTGTGAAGCCCCCACGCCGAGAATCGTAGAAGTCGCCCAACCCATTTGTCCCCGAAATGGCGAAATATCGGACAACGGTGACCTAGATCACACTGTCGCTCCCGCGCCAACCCCGCGCGGCACGGTATCGAGCGCAGCCGCACGCCGCAGTGACGGCATACCGCACACTGTCCAGTATCTCCCGAAAGGCACCATGACGTATGCCGCCGCCCTCCTTGGCCTTGGCGCTCTCGGCGCCGTGGTCGGCCTCGTCCTGCGCGCCCGGTTGACGCGCGCGGACTACCGGCTGCCCGAGGAGGCCGCGCTCCCGAGGCGCCCGCTCGCCTGGGTCCCGGTGGTCAGCGCTGCGGCGACGCCGCTCGTCTGGGTGGCCCTCTCCCCCGGGCGCCCGGCGACCGTGCCCGCCGGCTACGTCGTCGCCACCTGGGTGATGGTGGTGCTGGCGGCGATCGACCTCGACGTGCACCGGCTGCCCGATGCGATCCAGCTGCCCGCCTACCCCGGTCTCCTGGTCCTCCTCGCAGCGGGCTCCGGCGTCACCGCCGACTGGGGCGCCCTCGGGCGGGCCGCCCTGGCCGGCGGGGCTCTGCTCGCCCTCTTCGTCGTGCTCGTGCTGCTCGCTCCGGCTGGAGGGATGGGTCTCGGCGACGTCAAGCTCGCGGGCCTGCTGGGGCTCCTCCTCGGCTGGCTCGGGTGGGGCCACGTGATCGTCGGCACCGCCGTCACCTTCCTGCTCGGCGGCGTCGTGGCGGTGGCCCTGCTGGTGACCGGGCGCGCCGACCGTGGCAGCGAGTTCGCCTACGGGCCGGTGATGCTCGTCAGCGCCGTGCTCAGCCTGGTCAGCACGCCGGCACTCGGCGCCTGGCTGACGGCGGCCGGGCGGTGACCGCCGTCCCGCTCGCCGGCGGCGCCGTGCTGCTCCTGCTGGCGTCGTCGGTGACGATCGGGGCCGACACCATGTGGTTCGTCGCGATGGGCGACTGGATCGCCCGGCACCGCGGGCTGCCCACCGGGATCCCGTTCGCGGCGGCCGACTCCAGTGGGTGGCCCAACGTGCCGGTCCTCGGCGAGCTCGCCTTCGCCGGCCTGCATGCCCTCGGACCGCTCGGGCTTCCGGCGGCGCAGCTCGTCGTCGACGCGGTGGTGCTCGCCGTGCTCGCGGTGGACGCTCGCCGGCTGGGCGCCGGGCAGCGCGCCACCGCAGCCGTCCTCGTCGTCGCGGCCGCCGGGGCGCTGCCCGCGCTGGGCATCGTGCGGGCCCAGCTGCTCTCGCTCGTGCCCTTCGCGCTGCTGGCCCTCCTCCTTCGCGCCGAGCACCGGACGCCCTCCCGCCGGGTCTGGCTCGTCCCGGTGCTCGTGGCGGCGTGGGGCAACGTGCACGGCGCCGTGCTGGTCGGGGTCGCGCTGGCCGGCTGTCACCTCCTCCTCTCCCGGCTGCGACGAGAGCCGGGAGTCGCGGTCGCTGTCGGGCTCGCGACGCTGGCGGCCCTCTGGCTCAACCCGGCCGGCCTGCGCACCGGCGCCTACTACGTGGGCGCGCTCGGCAACGAGGCCGCCCGGCGCAGGTCGGAGCTGTGGGCGTCGCCAGACCTCGGGCAGCCGTTCGACCTGCTGCTCGTGGCGGCGGCGCTGCTCCTGCTCGGGCTCGCCGTCGCAGCCCGCGGCCCGCTCTGGGAGCAGGTCGCGCTCGCCGGGCTGGCCGTCGCGACGACCACCTCGGCACGCCACGGCGTCTGGCTGGTGCTCCTCGCGGCGCCCCCCGCCGCGGCCGGGTGGTCCGCCCTGCGACGCGGCAGGGCCGGGCGGCATGGGTCCTTCGGCCCCGGCCGGCCGGTCCGGGCGCCGAGCCGACGCCGCGCCGCTGCGGTGACCGTCGTCCTCGCCCTGCTCACCGCCGGCCTGCTCCTCTCGCGGCGCGACGCGTTCTCCTCGTCCGACCCGGTGGTCTCGACGGTGCACCGCGTCGCGGGCTCTCGGGTGGTGCTCGCGCCTGAGCCGCTTGCCGAGTCGCTCGCCGTCGCCGGCGTGACGCTGTGGATGAGCAACCCCATCGATGCCTTCTCCCCCGCCGACCAGGCGGCATACCTCGACTTCGTCTCCGGCTCCGGCCCGTCGGCGAGGCGCGCGATCGACGCGGCGCGCGTCGTCGTTGCCAGGAGCGGCTCGCCGCCGCGCGCGCTCCTTTCGGAGCGGGACTTCGTCGTCGTCGCGCGCGTCGAGGGCTACGACGTCCTCGAGCGCCGCCCCTAGGAGCGACTGCGGCATCCGGCGCTCCCCCTTCTCGGGTGCCGCCTTCGCCCCGCTCGCGGTGCTGCCCGCTAGAATCGAGCCGTCGCGCGCCGGTGCGTGTCATGGTGTGCCGGGAAGTCTGGTCGGCGTCCCCTGCTGATCTGCTCTGAAGGGCCCGCCATGACCTCCCCAGCGCACCCGCCACAGCCCGCCGGCTCGCCCGCGCGCCGACGCCTTCTCGGGCGCGGCACCTGGCGCGAGGCCGAGTACATCCGCGACCTGCTGCGCACCGAGACCGTCGGCGGCGCGATCCTGCTCCTCGCGGCCGTCGCGGCGCTGCTCTTCGCCAACTCGCCGTGGCGGGCGGCATACGGCACGCTCCGGAACATCACGGTCGGTCCCGCCGCTCTGCACCTCGACCTCAGCCTCAGCGCGTGGGCCTCGGACGGGCTGCTCGCGATCTTCTTCCTCGTCGCCGGGATCGAGCTCAAGCGGGAGTTCACCGCGGGCGACCTCGCCGACCCGCGCAAGGCCGCGCTGCCCATCGCCGCCGCCGTGTGCGGGGTGGCGGTGCCCGCGATCCTGTATGCCGCCGTCGTGACCCTCTCGGGGGGTGGCGGCGACGTGCTGCGGGGATGGGCCATTCCCACTGCGACCGACATCGCCTTCGCGCTCGCCGTGCTCGCGGTCATCGGCACGCACCTGCCGTCTGCACTGCGGGCGTTCCTGCTCACGCTCGCCGTCGTCGACGACCTCATCGCGATCACGATCATCGCGCTCTTCTACACCACGAGCCTCAACCTGCTGGCCCTGGCCGGCGCGTTGCTGCCCGTCGTCGCGTGGCACGTCCTGCTCCGCCGCCGGATCTTCTCGCCGTTCGTCCTCGCCGTCCCGGCCCTGCTCACCTGGGGCCTCGTGCACGCCTCCGGGGTGCACGCCACGGTGGCCGGCGTGCTGCTCGGCCTGACGGTCCCGGTCTCCCGGGCGCTCGAGGCCGACCCTCGACGCCGGTCGACCGCCGAGCGTCTCGAGCACCGGCTCCGACCCTTCTCGGCCGGC
>CALMNV010000313.1 GCA_937873285.1 uncultured Intrasporangium sp.
CCGGTGAGAAGAGGGCGTTGGTCGACCCGTCGATGCGCGGATAGATGGCCGAGCTGACCATGACGAGGTCCGCTCCGGCCCGTATGCCGGCGGCGAACGGCCCGAGGTAGGCGTCGTCGGCGGTCGTGGTCTGGTCGGTGATGCCGCTTGAGGTGATGTCGGTGTTGCCGGTGACCCGGCCGAGGCCGGGGAAGTGCTTCACGGTGGCCGCCACGCCGCCGCGGTGCATCCCGGCGACGAAGGCGGTGACCCTGTGGGCGACGTCGTCGGGCTCGCCGGAGAACTGCCGGTCCCACCGGCCGATGGGCTGGTTGGCCCGGCCGAGCTCGGCGGGCACGGTGTCGGCGACCGGCGCCAGGTTGACGTTGATGCCGGCAGCCCGCAGCCGTCCGGCCCATTCTGCCGCGTGGGCGCTGAGCTGGGAGGGCGGCAGCGCGCCCTGCTGGCGGGCCGACGGCATACGGTCGAAGCCGGGACCGCGCAGCTGCTGCACCTGACCGCCCTCCTGGTCGGCCGCCAGGAGCAGCCCCAGCCGGCCGGGCCGAGAGCTCGGGGCCAGGGCCGCCAGGTGGGCGGTCGTCGCGCGCACGGTCGCGACGCCCCCCTGCCAGCCACCGAGGAGGATGACCCCCCCGAGCCGGCGCTCCTGCACGAGGCGGTCCAGGCTGGTGCGCCCGGCGCCGGCGTCGAGGCCGACCATGAGCAGCTGACCGGCACGCTGCTCGGGGGACAGGCGCTCGACGATGCGGGCGGCGCAGGAGGAGGTCGGCAGGGCGGCGCCAGGCCGAGGAGTGGCCGTGGGGGGCTCACTTGCCGAGGTCGGAGCGCGCGGCGTGGGTGGGGTGGCCGTGCCCGCGGACGGGACGCCGGTCACCGCCTCATCTCGGGCAGTCTGCTGCGCCGTTCGGCTCGGCGAGGGGGGCTGCGCCTCGGGCGCCGCGCTCGTCGCCGAGCACGCCGCGAGCGCTGCGCCCGACACGACCGCGGCCAGGGCGGTCAGCCGGCGAGCCGACGGGAACGGGCGCCAAGGCATGCCTCGACAGTATCGCCGCCGTCACGCAGCCCGGGAGGCGACTGCGGTCACGGGGTGCGGGCTCGCTCAGCGGCTGCCCACGGCACTGGGGCCGCCCACGCCGTCCGGCGTGGCGTCGACGCAGGCGTCTCCCTGGCTGAGGAGGAAGTCGGCGAAGGTGCCCGCCAGGGGAAGCCCGCACCGCTCCTCGACCCAGAGGAACTGGCCCTGAGGGTTCACCTCGAGCCACACGACATCGTCTCCTGCGAGCTTGAGGTCGAAGACCCCCATCCGCAGACCGAGCAGGCCGAGCACCGAGCCCAGCCGTCGGGCGAGGTCGTCGGGCACCTGCCAGGGCAGCACCTCGCAGTCGAGCGGATAGCGCCAGTCAAGCCGGTCGCTGACGAGGCGCGCCCCGACCATCCGGTCGCCGAATGCGTTGATCCGCAGGTGCTCCCGCCCGGGCACGTAGCGCTGGTAGATCGCCGGCGAGTGGGCGATCGACTCCGGTCGCAGGTGCTCGGGGTGGACCCGGCCGGTCAGAAACGGCTGGCCCGGGCTGCCGCACAGGGTCTTGGCGACGACCTCCCCTCCGCACGCCGCGAAGAAGTCGCGCACGGCATCGGGGTCCGAGGCGACGACCGTGTCCGGCACGGTGAAACCGGCCGCCCGGGCCGCGCGGAGCTGCACCAGCTTGTTCTCCGCAGCCCGGGTCGCCTCGGGGTCGCTCACGTACACGCCCGTGAAGTCCGTGGCCAGGGCCCCCAGCAGAGTCGCCCTGCTGTCCCGCAGCGCCAGGTCCCGGGCACTCTCGTCGAGGGAGTCGGGAAAGGCGCCCGGCCCGTTCAGTCGCCGCCACCACGCGACCGACGCGGCGGCGATCTCGACCGAGCCGCCGTCGCGGTCCAGGCATCGCGCGGACCCCGGGCGGTCCAGCTGCCACCGCAGGCCGCCCCGACCGATCCGGTCCGTCTCGAGGATCGCCGCCGAGCGCCCGCGCCGCCGGATCTCGTCGCGGATGACGGTCGCGTGGAAGTCACCCGTCCGGGTGACGATGAGCACCTCGGCGGCGAGCCCCTCGCTCACCAGTAGTCGCAGTCGTCCCAGTCGCTGTTGGAGCCGCTGATGGTCTCCTTCGGGTCCCCGCTCCACCGGGAGGCGGCCTCGCGGTCGGGGCGCATGCCGACGTTGTCGACGAAGAGCTTCTCCCACTCGTCACGCTTGTCCGGGTTGACGACCAGGAACTTGGTCGGCCGGAAGGCGAAGACCACAGGGAAGCGGCTTTCCTCGACAGCGGACACCCGCTCCTCCGGGTGCCCCCACTCGCGCTCGTTGAGCTGCACGACGTCTCCTCTCGCAGAAGGGCGGCCCGGCTCCGTACATGGCCGTCAGGCGCCAATCTACGGCCCGTGGGGGCGCTTGTCTGCCCCCCAGATCTCCACGCCTCACGCGCGCGGTCATGCCCGGGACCGCAGCGGGTACGGTGCCGCTCGTGAGCGCTCGACGCATCCCCGTCGTCCTCGACGTCGGCACCGGCGTCGACGACGCCTGTGCCCTGCTCCTCGGCGCCCTCCATCCCGGCCTGCAGCTGCTCGCAGTGACCTGCGTCGCCGGCAATGCGCTCGAGGACGTGGTGCGCAACACCCTGGCCGTGCTCGACACCGCCGGCCGCACCGACGTGCCGGTGGCCGGGGGCGCCGCTCGCCCGCTCCTCGAGGCTCCACGGGCTGCGAGGCACGTGCACGGGGAGGACGGCATGGGAGACCTCGGCTGGCGCTCCAGCAGCCGGCGCCCGGACCCACGGCACGCGGTGGAGCTGCTTCGCGACGTCTGCCTCACCGCGTCGCTGCAGGGGGCCCCGGTGACCCTC
>CALMNV010000314.1 GCA_937873285.1 uncultured Intrasporangium sp.
ATCCCCGTGACGAAGTGCAGGGCCAGCGCGGAGCCGGGGAGGAGCGACACGAGCCACAGCACGGTGGCGGCCGCGGTCAACACCGCCCCGATCGAGGCCGCGAAGCGCTTCGGCGCGCCTGCGGTCGGCACCGCCGGCGTCGGAAGCTGCGGCCGGACCCAGCGCTGGACCAGCCGGGCGGTGGGGCTGAACCGCGGACCGAGAGCCGCCCGCACCGTGAAATCGAAAGCCAGCAGGGCGTAGAGCCACCAGGCCGACGTGGCCAGTGCGAAGGTGCCGATGCTGAGGACCACGGCAGCGATGAGCCGGACGGTCACGTCGTCGACGACGGCCGGAAACCGAGATGAAGCCATGGCCCCATTATGCAGCGCATAAGAAGCGGTTATGTTCACCGGGTCACATCGCGGACGGCATACAGTGGCGTCATGGCGCAGCTCTCCGTCGGCGCGCATGTCGACTCCGTCGACCCGGTGGCCGAGGCGCTGGCCCGCGGAGCGACGCTTGCCCAGTTCTTCCTCGGCGACCCGCAGAGCTATCGAGGCCCGGTGATCCGGTATGCCGCCGGGCCGGCCGCCCTGCGCGCCGCGGCCGAGGCGGCCGGTGTCGACCTCTATGTGCATGCCCCCTATCCGATCAACGTCGCCTCGACGAACAACCGCATCCGCATCCCCGGCCGCAAGCTCTTGCAGCAGCACCTGCTCGCCGCGGCCGAGGTGGGCGCCAAGGCCGTGGTCGTCCACGGCGGTCATCTCGGGGAGCGCGACGACCCGGCGCAGGGCTTCGACAACTGGCGCAAGTGTGTCGACGGGCTGGAGCTGGCCGTGCCGCTGCTCATCGAGAACACCGCCGGCGGCGACAACGCGATGGCGCGGCGCCTGGAGCGCGTCGGGCAGCTCTGGGACGCGGTCTCATCCGCGGCAGGCGCCGACCGGGTGGGCTTCTGCCTCGACACGTGCCACGCGCACGCCGCCGGTGAGGAGCTCGCGACGCTCGTCGAGCGGGTCCGCGCGATCACGGGACGCATCGACCTCGTGCACGCCAACGACTCGCGGGACGCGTTCGACTCGGGGGCCGACCGTCACACCAACCTCGGCGCGGGCTCGATCGACCCGGAGGGTCTTGCGGCCGTGGTGCGGGACGCCGGCGCCCCGGTGGTGTGCGAGACGCCTGGCGGCGTCGAGGGCCAGCGCGCCGACATCGCCTGGTTGCGTGAGCGGGTCGAACGCTCGTGACGTCCGCTGGGGGATCCGGTCGACGTGAGGCCGGTAGCGATCCCACGATCACCACCAGCACCACCGCCGAGGAGGCAGCATGACCGCAGCGGTCACCCGGGAGCACCCGCCGGCGGCACTGATGCGGGTGGTGAACCCGGTGGTCAGAGCGGTCCTCCGCTCCCCGCTGCACCGTGCGGCCGACGGCGCGGTGCTGGTGCTGCACCTGACGGGGAGGCGCACCGGGCGGCGCTACGACATCCCGCTCGGCTTCTGGCGGATCGAAGGACGGCTGACCATCTTCACCAACTCGCGCTGGCGGGCCAACCTCCGACCCGCTGGAGAGGTCGAGGTGACCTGGCGCGGGCGTCGGCAGCCGATGCAGGCGCAGCTGGAGGAGGATCCGGCCACCGTCGCCACGGCCTACCAGCGGGTCATCGAGGAGCTCGGCTGGCAGCGCGCGCAACGCCGGCTCGGACTGCGCATCCACGT
Organism: uncultured Intrasporangium sp.; assembly: GCA_937873285.1. Classification (GTDB taxonomy): domain Bacteria; phylum Actinomycetota; class Actinomycetes; order Actinomycetales; family Dermatophilaceae; genus CALMNV01. Next base: position 1,704 of record CALMNV010000314.1, read on the forward strand.
CCGCCGGGCCCCGACCCTCGCCGAGCTCGAGGAGGTGGTGCGCACCTCCGGCCTGTCCATCGTCACGCTCACGCCTCGCTGAGGCGGCCACCGCGCCACCGGGCAGCGGCACGGCCCCGGAGACGGGTCGCCGGGGCCGTGCAGTGGTCCACCGCTATCGCGTGGCGTCGGACGCCCAGCGAGGTGGCCGAGCTCAGCTCTTCGCCTGCTCCTGCACCGCGTCCTTGGAGTCGGCGGCGCTGGACTTGACGTCCTCAGCTGCCGAGCGGCCCTCCTCCTTGACCGTCTCGACGCCGCTCTGAGCCTGGTCCTTGACCGCGGCGACAGCCTCCTGGGCCGGCTCCTTGAGGTTCGCAGCCGACTCCTTGACGACGGACTGCGCCTCCTGGAGCACCGGCTGGGCCTTCTCCTTGACGGTCCCGGCGAGCTCGCGCTCCTTCTGCGAGGCGGGGAGCATGGCACCGACCAGCCAGCCGGCACCGAGGGCGATCAGCCCGGCGGCCAGCGGGTTGCCAGTCGCCTGGCGGCGGGCGGCATACCGCACCTCCTGGGTCTTGTCACCCACCGAGGACACCACGCCCGACGCCGTGTCACCGACGCTCGACAGGGCACCGGAGGCGGTGCCACTGACGTCGGACGCGAGGCCCGAGGCGCTGTCGCCGAGGCTGGATCCCCGGCCCGAGGCCGAGTGGCCCAGGTCCGACGCCGATCCCATGATGCGGTCCTTGACCGACATCGCCTTGTCGCGCACCTTGTCCGCCTGCCGCCGCGCCACGTTGCTCGGGGAGACCGCCTCGCCCAGCGCGTTGACATCACGGCTGAGGTTGGTGCGGGTCTCCTCGATCTCGGCGCGGATGGCGTCGGGGTCGTTGCTCATCGTGGGGTTCTGCGTGCTCACGAGTGGTCCTCATTTCCCTTGAGCGCATCCGGGACCTGCTTCGCGGTCTCGACGGTGCGCGGCATGCCTTGGATCTGCTTGAGGTGCTTGCGGCCCACCGACGCGAGGATCGCGGCGATGACGGCCCAGACGACCATGACGAGGATGGCTGCCCAACCGCGGCTGTTGAGCGCGCTGGAGAGCCACTCCCACACGGCGATCGACAGGAACAGCAGCACGAAGAAGCCCGCCAGACCGGCGCCGGCGAGCATGCCCGCCCCCTTGCCGGCCCGCGTGGCGGACTGCTTGGCCTCGGCCTTGGCGAGCGCGACCTCCTGGCGCATCAGCGTCGACAGGCCACTGCTGATGTCACCGACGATGTCGCCGAGGGAGGCGCTCTGGGCCTTCTCGTGGGCCGACTGGTCGTGCTCGGCATAGCCGGGCGCGGCCGTGGAGCCGGTCGCGTATCCGGCGTCCGAGGGCGTCTGGTCGCCCGGCCAGGAGCTACTCATCGGCGCTCCCGCCCAAGGTCACCGGTGTCGGTGCCGGACGCCGGATACGTCGACGTCGCGTCGATGTCGGTGTCGACCCGCGTCGCGTCGGACCCGAGCACCGGGTCGGTCTCGTAGACGTAGTCCGCGCCGAACGCGCTCGTGCCGACGCCGGCAGCCGTGCCGCCGACCGTGCCCGCACCGACCGGAGCGTCGGAGGCGTATGCCGCGTTGCCGCCCGAGTACGTGCCTGCCGTCGAGTACGTGCCCGGTGTCGCCGAGCCGCTTCCCGGGTAGGCCGCTCCGCCGCCGGAGTAGGTGCCGCCGGTGGTGGCCGCCTGCGACGTCGAGGGGTCGTCACCGGTCATGCCACGGGTGAGCCGGCCGCCGATGACGCCGATCGCGGCTGCCGCGGCGAGGAAGGCGCCGGGACGACGCCGCGCGAAGGTGCGCACCTCCTGCAGGAGGTCTGCCGGCTCCCGGCCCTCCAGCCAGCCAGCCACTGAGCGCACCCGCTCGGACGCCTGGGAGGCGAGGTCGGAGGCCAGCCCCTTCTGCTCGCTTCCCGAGCCCATCTGGTGCAGCTCGTCCGCGAGGGCGCGCAGGCCTCCAGCGGCCCGCTGGTTCTGCGAGGACACCTGGTCGGTGAGCTCCGTGCGCAACGAGGAGAAGAGCTGCTTGCCCTGGCTGGCGGCCTCGGCGGCCACGTTCTTGGCCTCGCTGGCGGCCGTCTCGGCCACCTGCTTGCCGCCTTGCTTGGCGTCCTGCGCGACCGAGGCAGCCTCGTCGGCGACGACCTGCTTCGTGTCGCTGGCGCCTCCGGTCGAGCCGGAGTCCGAGTGTCCGGAGTGTCCGGAGTGTTCGGAGCGTCCGGAGTAGCCGGAGTGTTCGGAGTAGCCGGAGCCGCCGGTGCCGCTGTGACCGGTGGAGCTGCCGGTCAGGGTGCCCGTCGTGTAGGAGCTGGAGGTGCCCTGAGCCACCCGTGCCGCGGTCGCACCGTCGTCGGCCACCGGCTCCCAGGTCGAGGACTCGTCTGCGGACTGCGTGTCAAAGGGTCGTTCGGTCATGGGCCTTGGCCCCTTTCCGTTCATGCGCCAACCGGTCGAGCCGCCATGTGTCGTGGCGCAGGGAGGTTGACGCGGGAGTTCCCTGAATGTCGCCGTACCCACCCGACTCTCGGACTAACCTGCCGGCCACCCCGAGCCAGCCGTGCTCCGCGGCGAGCGTCCCGCGCCGGGATCGGCCAGCCGGGGCTCGCAGCGGACCGGCCTCACGGGCCCGTCAGGACGAGCACCGCGGCCAGCGCCGACACCGCCCCGACGAGGCTCGTCAGGACGAGCACGGAGACAGGACCGAGCGGCCCGGATGGGTGCTCGCCCAGCCGCATCAGCTCGGTGCGGTGTCGATGGTGGGCCGGCAGCACGCCGACGAGGGCCACCAGCACCACGGAGGCGGACAGGGCGACGACGATCGCCGCCGTGCCGAGGCTGTCGACGAGCCGCAGCAGCAGCAGGCAGACCCCCGCCAGCCCCAGCATCGCCCGCAGCCAGGCGAGCGCGGTCCGCTCTGCCTGCAGCCCGGGGTCGACGGGACCGGCGCGCTGGCCCGCCTCGCGGACGTGGTCGCGGTGGTCACGGGGGCCGGGGCCGGGGCCGGGGCCGGGGCCGGGTGGATCGTGGTCGGGCATGCCCGCTGGCGTCATGGGCGCACGGCCACGACGACGAGGAGCAGCACCGCCGTCAGGCCGAGGGCGACGGCGAACACCGGCACCAGCGGGGCCGGGGGCAGAGGCTCTCCCCGACGCAGCGCCCGCTCCAGGGCCAGCGTGAAGCGTGGGTCGGGCGCCCGGCCCTCGCGCAGCAGGCTCTCGAGCCAGCGGGTGATCATCCGGCGTGCGGTCTGCTCACGGCGTCAGCACCACCTTGAGGCAGCGGTCCTCCTTGTCGCGAAACACCCGGTACATCTCCGGAGCGTGGTCGAGGGGGACGTGGTGAGTGGCGAGCGTCTCCAGCCCCAGCACGTCCTCCGGCTGGTCGACGACGGCGAGCAGCTCGTCGGTCCACCGGCGCACGTGGCACTGGCCCATGCGCAGCTGCACGCCCTTGTCGAACAGGTCCATCATCGGCATGGGATCAGCCATGCCTCCGTAGACGCCGCTGATCGAGACGGTCCCCCCGCGCCGGACCGACGCGATCGCGGTGTGCAGGGCGTCGAGCCGGTCGATGCCCGCCTTCTCGATGGCCGCTCGCGCGAGGGGCCCGGGCAGCCGCTTCGCGAGCCCGATCGCCCTCTCCGCGAGCGGGTTGCCGTGTGCCTCCATACCGACCGCCTCGAGCACCGAGTCCGGTCCCCGGCCGTCGGTCATCTCCCGCAGCTGCTCCGCCACGTCCTCGACCTCGGTGAGGTCCACGGTGCGGGCCCCGGAGCGCCGGGCCAGCTCGAGCCGGTCGGGCACGAGGTCGACGCCGATGACGTCCTCGATCCCGA
>CALMNV010000315.1 GCA_937873285.1 uncultured Intrasporangium sp.
CCACCTGCAGGCCGGGCGTCGCGAGCACGGCCCGGGCCCCGGCGGGGCCGGAGTAGTCACCCGGGTGGAGGGTCTCCCCCATGACGACGACGCCGTCGGTGGAGCTCCACGCCGTCGTCAGACCGGCCGTCATGCAGAGGTGCGCGATGAGCCGTGTCGTCGTCGTCTTGCCGTTGGTCCCGGTGACGGAGGCGACGGGCACGGCGGGCTGCAGGGGCATGGGCTCGCCCCCGCCGGAGCTCGCGGGCGCCTCGCGGATCACCGCAGCGGCCGCCTCGATCATGCTGGCGGTGTGCTGCGGCTCGCCGAGCACGGCGCGCAGCACCCGCCCGAGCTCCTCTCCCGCCAGACGGCCGCGGGTCCGGTCGTGCCACGGGAAGGCGACGACGACATCGGCCGGCGCGGTCCCCGCCCGGGCCCGCACCACGAGCCGCCGCCCGCTCACGTCCGCCGCCAGCGATCGCATGACCGTGCGCACCAGGCGCATGACGAAGCGCTGACGCAGCGCCGAGCCCGGCCTACCCGGCTGGACGGAGCGCAGCCCCGCTCCCGCGGCGAGAGCGAGCGCGGCCTCCTTGGGCAGCTGCAGGTAGCCCGGCAGGTGCAGGCTGACCTTGACCGCGGGTCGGGGGAAGTAGAGGTTCGGCCCGTCGAGGACACGGACCTCGTCGACCCGGACCGGCGCCTGGTCGAGGGCCGTCGCCGTCACAGCCCCATGGCGTGCACGCCTCCGTCGACGTGCACGATCTCCCCTGTCGTGGCGGGGAACCAGTCCGAGAGGAGGGCCACGCAGGCGCGGGCCGCGGGCACCGGGTCGCCGACGTCCCAGCCGAGCGGGGCACGGCTGTCCCACGACTCCTCGAACCGCTCGAACCCGGGGATGGACTTCGCGGCGGTCGTGCGGATCGGGCCGGCCGCCACGAGGTTGCACCGCACCCCCTGCGGCCCCAGGTCGCGGGCCAGGTAGCGGTTGGTCGACTCGAACGCCGCCTTCGCCACCCCCATCCAGTCATAGACGGGCCACGCGAAGCTGGCGTCGAAGGTCAGCCCGACGAGCGCACCACCGCCGGACATCAGCGGCAAGGTGGCGGTCGCGAGCGACTTGAGGCTGTATGCCGACACGTGCAGCGCCGTCGACACGTCCTCCCAGGTGCCCTCCAGGAAGTTGAAGGCGCCCTGTGGCGCGAACCCGATGGAGTGCAGCACGCCGTCCAGCCGGCCCACCGACGCCGCCGCCCGGTCGGCGAGGGTGTCGAGGTGCTCGGCGTCCGTCACGTCGAGCTCGAGCACCTCGGGGGTGCTCGGCAGCCGCCTGGCGATGGTCTGCGTGATCCGCATGGTGCGGCCGAAGGAGGTGAGCACCACCTCGGCGCCCTCTTCCTGAGCGATGCGGGCCACGTGGAAGGCGATCGAGCTGTCCATGAGGACACCGGTGACCAGGAGCTTCTTGCCTTCGAGGATTCCCATGAGCGTCTCTTCTGTCGTCGGGGATGAGCAGCGCCGGCGGCTGTCCGCTAGTGACCCATGCCGAGGCCACCATCGACCGGGATCACGGCGCCGGTGACATAGGCCGCCGCGTCGCTCGCGAGGAAGAGCACGGCGCCCGCGACCTCCTCCGGACGGGCGAAGCGGCCCGCAGGGATACTGGCGAGATAGGCCCGCTGCTGGGCGTCGGGCAGGGCAGCGGTCATGTCGGTCTCGACGAAGCCCGGCGCCACCACGTTGGCGGTGATGCCCCGGCCACCGAGCTCTCGGCTGATGGAGCGGGCGAGGCCGACCAGCCCCGCCTTGGACGCCGCGTAGTTGGCCTGCCCGGGAGAGCCGTAGAGCCCCACGACGCTCGAGATGAGGATGATCCGCCCTCGCCGCTTGCGGATCATCCCGGTGGCGGCCCGGCGGGCGCACCGGAACGCGCCAGCGAGGTTGGTGTCGACGACGGTGTCGAAGTCCTCGTCGCTCATGCGCATCAGCAGGGTGTCCCTGGTGATGCCCGCGTTGGCGACGAGCACCTCGACGGGGCCCCCGAGGAGGGCTTCGGCCTCCGTGAACGCCTGGTCGACCGAGGCGCTGTCGGTCACCTCGCAGCGGACCGCGGACAGGCCCTGCGGCGGCTGCCCGGAGCGGTTGGTGACGACCACCCGGTCTCCCGCTCCCGCGAACGCCCGGGCGATGGCAAGGCCGATCCCCCGGTTGCCGCCGGTCACCAACACGTTGCGTGGCTCGGTCGCTTCCACCCGGTCTCCTTGCCGCCGTGCCGGGCCCCTCCCGGTCGTCAGGGTGAACCTAACGGACTACCGCTCGGTATGCCGCATGGCGCGGGCTTAGAGTGGCCTGATGGGGCAGCTGCAGCGACCGGTGGTGCACACGGTGACGACCGCGCGCTCGGCCTCCACTGACAACCAGCCGGAGCGGGTGCGGCGCTACCTGACCATGATGAGCATCCGGGTCGGCTGCTTCGCCCTCGCCTTCGTCACATCCGGCTGGGTGCGCTGGGTGTCCATCGGCGCCGCCGTGGCCCTGCCCTACTTCGCCGTGGTGCTGGCCAACGCCGTCCGGCCCGGCCAGCAGGGTTACGTGGAGCCGGTGAGGCCCGTTGCGGAGCCCACCCGGCAGCTCGAGCGGTGACCGGCGCCGACGCGCCGATTTGCAGCTCGAAGGGGTGCCGGCGGGCGGCCACGAGCGCCGTTGTCTGGCGTAACCCCAAGCTGCACGCGCCCGAGCGACGCAAGGTGTGGCTGGCCTGTGCGGAGCACCGACAGCCGCTGTCCGACTTTGTGTCCGCGCGCGGCTTCCTGCTCGAGGTGATCGCCGTCGACGCGCTCGGTCCCCACGACGGCTGACGGGACGGAGCCTCCGGCTCAGCCTCCGATCGAGGACATCGGCCGGTCCGGCTGGACGAACCCCGCCTCGTCGATGCCGTGACCGCGGCGCTTGCGCCACATCTCGCCGTGCAGCAGGGCCAGCAGCTGCTGGTCGGTGGCCCCCTCCCGTAGCGGGGTGCGCAGGTCGGTCTCGGTGCGGGAGAACAGGCAGTTGCGCACCTGGCCGTCCGCAGTCAGCCGTGCCCGATCGCACGCCGCGCAGAACGGCGAGGTGACGCTCGCGATGATGCCCACCGTTCCCGGGCCGCCGTCGACGAGAAACCGCTCTGCGGGAGCGCTGCCGCGCTCGCCGGTCGGCAGCGGGACCAAGGTGTAGCGCTCGCAGAGCCGGGCGCGGATCTCCTCCGCGGTGACCATGTCACCCCGGTCCCACGCGTGCTGGGCATCGAGCGGCATCTGCTCGATGAACCGCAGCTCGTAGCCACGCTCGAGACACCACGCCAACACCTCACCGACGGAGTCGTCGTTGATCCCCCGCATCGCCACAGCGTTGACCTTGACCGGCGTGAGCCCAGCGGCGGCCGCGGCGGCCAGGCCAGCCTCGACGTCGCCCAACCGGTCTCGTCGGGTCAGTCGTGTGAAGGTGTCCGGGTCGATGGTGTCGAGGCTGACGTTGACCCGGTCGAGACCCGCCGCAGCCAAGGCCGCCGCCACCCGCTCCAGGCCCACGCCGTTGGTCGTCATGGCGATCCGGGGTCGCGGCTCGAGTGAGGCGATGCCCGCCACGAGCTCGACGATGGAACGGCGCAGCAGCGGCTCGCCCCCTGTCAGGCGCACGGAGGTGATGCCGCTGCGCACGAAGACGCCGATGACCCGCAACAGCTCCTCGTCGGTGAGCATCTCCGCCTTGGGCATCCACGGGAGCCCCTCCGCCGGCATGCAGTAGGTGCAGCGCAGGTTGCACCGGTCGGTCACCGACACCCGCAGGTCGCGCGCCACCCGACCGTACTGGTCCGCGAGCCGACTCGGCCGCGCGGTGGCAAGAGGCAGGCGTGTCATGGTCTCCACAATAGGCCGGGTACCGTCAGGGGGTGCTTCGACTGTGGCTCACCCGTCGGTGGATCGTCGGCACGCTGCTCGCGATCGGCTTCGGCGTGGCCTGCTTCTACCTCGGGCGCTGGCAGTGGAGCCGGCACATCGAGCAACGCACCAAGGTGGCCGCCATCGAGCAGAACTACAACGCGGCGCCCGTCTCGCTCGCCACCGCCCTCGCGGGCGGTCCACTGACACCGGAGCGGCAGTGGATCCGGGTGCGCGTGAGCGGGTCGTATGCCGCCGAGCCCGACCTCTTCGTGCGCAACAGGGCGTTGGACTCCACGCTCGGCTTCGAGGTGCTCACCCCGTTCCGCACAGACCAGGGCTCGATCCTCGTCGACCGCGGGTGGGCCCCCAACGCCCGCTCTGCCGCCACGGTGCCGGCGGTGGACGCCCCTCCTCCCGGCCCCGTGGAGGTCACCGGGTGGCTGCGCACCGGCGAGCCGTCCCTGGGCAGGGACCTGCCGGCCGGGCAGCTGGCGAGCATCAGCATCGCCGATGCCCGAGCCCAACGGCCCACGCTGGGCGCGGACAACGTCTATCTCGTGCTCGGCACGCAGGACCCGCCGGCCCCCCGGTCCGGATCCCCGGTGCGGCCGCTGCCCCGACCCCAGGAAGACCTGGGCCCGCACCAGGCGTACGCGTTTCAGTGGTGGCTCACCATGCCCGGCGGCCTGGCGTTCGCCTTCTGGGCGATGCGCCGGGAGCTAACCCAGGCAGACCGGACCCCCGGGCGTCAGCCGGTGCCTGCCCGGCCCCGCAGGGTGCGCATCTGGGACGAGGAGGACGCCTGACCGTCCAGGTCGCACCCCCTCGTCGAGTGGTCAGTTCCGCACGCCCAACGAGCGCGTCAGGCCGGGACGCGTGCAGCATCGTGGTCCCGGGTGGGCCCCGAAGGCTCCACGGGTGGCTAGCACCACCCGCACGGAACTGACCACTCGACCGGAAACCGCACGGAACTGACCACTCGACCGGAAACCGCACGGAACTGACCACTCGACCGGGAACGTGACCCAGACACCCGGAACGGCCACGCGGCCCCCCACCGTCGAGTGGCCACTTCTGCACAACGACACCCCGGGCGCCCCCGCCCGGAACCG